>CAZHOC010000078.1:0-11066 GCA_964534295.1 uncultured Bacteroidia bacterium
AGCTGAGATGGGATCTTCAAAACTAAAAGCCTGAGAAGGAGCGTTCGGCGAAGCCGGCAAAGAAGCAATATCACTCCAATGCTCTTGCTGCAAAAGTTTACGCTCGATGAAAAAATCTCCAGACTCTGCAATCGCAGACCATTGTAGGATATTAGCGTTCGGCGAAGCTGTAACCCGAATTTCTTGCCACACTATCGGTAAAACGACATCCATGGAAGCCGCCACAGTTAAGGTATCACAAAGGCATTGAGAGGGGCCAGCACTATTGGCTGGATCACGGCGAATGACTGCTAGAATAGGTTTGCTGAGGTCGGCGCTATCCTGATCTACGGTAATCGAAGTATTTAAGGCTTGGCTAGCCCCAGCAGCAATAGTAAGCGAATTACTGTAGGCACCAAAGTAGCGATCTCCCGCACTATAGCCTAAGGAGCTGTCAAGGTCTACATAAAACTCGACCGTGGTCTGAACTGCGCTAATATCTGAGCCAGTGTTTTCAAGCACCCAATTTAGACCAAAGATATAATCCCCACCGGAGGCAGAAACCCCACTACTTAATTGGTCTATATTGAGGTCTGGTTTTTCGATGGTGAGATAAGTGGAAGCAGAGCCTGAGCTACCAAAGTAATCTGGACAATTGGAACCTCCACAGATGACATTCGCATCAAAGGTCGTTTGGACGGTAGCCAAAAGCTCGCCACTGCTACATTCAGTCCCACTTGCACTTGTCAGTTGAATCAAAAAGATGATGGAATCACCAGCGCTTACGCCTGTCGGCATGTCCCATGTATATAGATTGCCTAGGCTGCCCAATGAGGTTGTCGTCATCGTAGCAGAATTAGGAGCGTTCCGCACGGCGGAAAAAGAACTATTGACATAGCTGATATCTTCGGGCACGGTCAATCGAATCTTATCTCCACTGCCAGTAGTGCCATCGGGAACCACCTTGATGCGAAAATCATGATTCTGACTACAGCCTTCTAAGGAACTTGCATTATTAGTGATAGTAGTATTGTAGGGCGCAACTACCCCGGTAACAGAAATCGGGTCCATTACCCGCAATACGCTGATTGGACTCCCGCAAGGTTGGGCACCTGTCAAGCGAACATAGAAGACATCACCAGAGAGAAAATCACAATTTGCTTGCGTATTGAAGCGCATATTGAGGGTACGATTGGCTGCACTAGATCCGCCTAGACCTTCTAAGCCTTCACTGGCCAAGGTAGCGTCATAGTTGGCCAGGGTAAATTTGAATCCACCCGCGATGCTATCGGGATCTGTTACTACGCGATACCCACTACCAGATGGATATTCTATTTCCGCTGTCCCATTGACCCAATCAAGACCACTATTGTTGTGATATACCTCCACAACGAGATCTACAACATTGGCCATTTGGGTACTAGTAATGGCAAAGGTATAATCCAAGTTTTGGCAAAGGTCGATGGAACCAGATGGCTGGTTGGTTACATTTAATTGTACTGCCGAAGGCTTAGGATCAACCCGTAAAATGAAGGTATCGATCTCACAAGGGAATCCCACCAAAGAAGTCGGGAAGCTATCGCAATTCCAGCCAGCATAAACATATAAGGTGTCTAAAGAGCAGCTAGAATAGTCGGCTGTAATCACATATTGCTGATTAGAATTGGCGTTCAAAGTCCCCAGTTGATAAATACCATTGGACTCGGTGAGGGAACCGCCCCCACTAAGACTCAAATCACTTACCGTAATTTCGCCAGAAGGGGAGTAAAAGCTCATATAACTGTAGGGAGCGGCGGAATTGATTTTGGTATTACTGACGCCTATGGTCCATTCGACGGATTCGGAGAGACCATCTTGGGTGGAGGCGCTGACATTGCTTAGCTCGATCGCCGGTGCATTGTGCTGAATCTCCGGACTGTAAGAAGTGGGATTATCATATGCTTCTAGCCCCGTCTCCCAATGCATTTTGACCTCCGTTGGAATCGTAATCGCAACATCATGTACTGCCTGACATTGTGGTTCCCAGGTAGTGAAGAATTGCATTTCGTAGCCATCATCAGGCTCAATGAGGCTGCCAGCGGTAACCAAGGCCCTTAGATCAAATAAGAGAGTATCAGCAGAGGTATAGCTTGGGCTTACATATTGGGTATTGACGTAGGGCGAATAACGTAACAACAAATAAGCGTTGACGAAGTCATAATCAGCGGGCGGAGTTACAATAATGGTATCTGGGAAAGACCATTTCCGATATTCATAGGGAAACATATCCAAATAACTACCTGCATTGAAGAAGTTGAGATAAGTTCTTGCCTGGGTTTGGCCACATGCGCTAGAACTCACCGAATTAACAAAGGAGGCATCAGTCATCGGTACAATTTGGAACTTATCAGAGAAGCTTGCACTCCCGCAACCGGCTCTTTGCGCTTCGGTAGGATTGGCAAGGCTGCTGACATACATATCCATGGGATTGACATAGCCAACATCAAGATCATTTGTACTCGTAGAAGACACCTTTAGGTTTGCCGTAACCCACACACTATCGCCTACCGCAAAGCTAAAAGCACTAAAATCACCACAGTACCCTCCTATACTAGCTCTAGAAAAATCTGCAATAAATAATGTATCACCCGTTTTGCTAAAGGGAATACTATCACATGTCAAATAAGTCGCACTACTGGCGTCATAAACTCTTAAGGAAGCCCCAGCAGGACTGATGTATTGCCCTTGGTCAATGATCAGTTGGGCATAGCCATAATCAAAAGTGCTGCTTCCTATAATCACCCCCTGCATACTGGCAGTTAGCGTGTCCCCTAGCCTCACACGATCTAATCGAATCTGCGATAAGGTTGGACTAGTGCTATTGGATTGCCGGTTGCCGTCATCATCGTTTTCACCATAGTTGCGACGAGAGAAGATAAATTGCTCTGTTTGCAAACCATCACAACTGTTGCTGGTACAAGGATCAACTGCAATATTTACATCCTCGCAATACAACTCCATCTCTGCCGGCGAGCTACAGCTGATCTCTGGAATATATTTGATCGTTTTGCGCAGCGATTGGATGGTATCACCACTGACACAATCACAATCACCCGTAACCACTAAGTTGATCTCAGAGCCGTCCATATCAAAGCTCGTAGGCTGGTCACTTAGGTTAAATGTAGCCTCGATCGTATCAGCCACTTGGCTAAAGCTCGCTTGGGGCCAAGCCAAACCACCGGCAATATTATTCCAACTCAAATCGGCAGAGGAGCCTGAAAAAGTCATCCCGCAAGGAGGCAATTCAAAGCGTACCACATAGCGTCCGTCGCCTGGATAAGTCTGTTGAGCTTCTTGTACCAAAGTGGTGAGTCTAACTTCCTGGCCTTGGGAAATCGTAGGATTGTCATAGTTGTTGCCGACAAAAGTGGATATACTACCTAATCCGCCATATTGATTATCCACCACCGTCGAACTGCCCACACAAGGCAGGGTGTAGCGATAATTATAGCCCCATGCGCCTTGGCGTATTTCTCCTTCTCCGCATTCATCGGGGGCACAATTAATCATATCGAAAGCCACGACCACACTATCACCTGGCTCCATATCAGGAATATCAAGGCGAAAGCGGTAGGCATAAGGTTGACTGCAGCTATTGTAGTAGGTGTTGGCCTCTGAGTATTTGGGGGTTTGACTCACATAACTACCATTACCGACTTTTAACTCTACGCTAGAAGCGTCAATACCATCATATTTGTAGACGGCAAACTGACCCGCGTAGTAAAATTTCTTAATCTCTATCTCAATATCATTGGCAGCACCATAGCCCTGATTGACAATCACCATCTCTTTGCGGTTCGCTTGTTCGTGAAAGCAGGCAGGCAGTTCCGCGTCGCGGAACGAGAAAGCTAAACTTGGCGGTAAAGAGACAAAGCTTACATCGCCTGTCGTCGCATAGGTGTTGCAAGTGTCCGAATCACAGCCCCAACCAACGATCAGATCTGAGCTTTTGTCTGAACAACCGGTAAGCTTTAAATATTCGACAATTTCCAGCCCACCATCGGCTAAACAGTAGAGCGAATTGCTATCGCCCATCTGCACAAATTCAGTTTCGCTGAATGTATAAAAGATGGTATCGCCATTGGTGGTCGTATTGAGTTTGACGCCCTGAAAATAAACGGAATCTACACTCACATCTGGTCCAAAGGCATCATACCAAAAGAAATTTCGCAAACAGCCATTACCGCTATTATTGATGGTCACGCTCCGCGTAACGGTTTGTCCCACCGCCGCATTGGGCGTGGTCGGTTGTGGCATACTAAGTTCTGGATAAGCAATCGCATTATTGAACTCGGTAGTCGAATCTACCGCAAGCTGATTGGTATTGTAGCGAACGTAAATCGTGTCCTGAAAGGTATTAGCACCTAAAAAGAAGTTTAGCGCCTCACAATTAGCCGTTACGTCAAGGGTAAAATCATAGAGGTCCCCACTGGTCATATCATTCCCATTGAGGCTCAAAATATTGCTAGTAAACTGATTGAAGGAAACGTTCTGCGTAGCAGTGCCTGTATTGACGAGAGAACCGCTAACATAAGTCATCCCTGGCGGAAAATGTATATCAACTGTAACTCCTGTGGCAGAGGCAATGGAGCTTTGAATACTAAAGCTAAAACTTGCAGAGTCGCTACAAATCCCTAGACTATCAACTCCCGGAACAGTAGAATTAATAGTAAACTGAGCCACAGCGAATTTACAGCAGCAAACAAAAACAAGGAATATAAAGCTAAAACGAAAGGTCATGGAAGCTGATATTCAGCGCTCATTCAATTTAATTAATGGAAATTACCATCAACTGTAACAGCTTCCAACGCGAATCAAGTCGCCTTATTACATACTTTTTGTACTCTTATGAGTTGCGGAGTTCTGGCAAAAGTACCCGATCGAGATAGGTGAAACCAGGTTCATAAGCCCTGAGGCGATTGTAGGTTGCTTCGGCCTCGCTTTTTTTGCCTAGCGCCACATAGGCTCTACCCAGCCAAGCGTGTGCGTGTAAATAAAGCCAATTGTTATTCTTTAGGGCTGGTTTTGAATCAAATAGACTGATGGCCTTCTCAAAATACCTAGCAGCCTTTTCTTTGTCTCCTCCAAACATCTCTGGAGCATGATAGGCCAAGTTTCCTAACTCTACCCACACTTCTGGGCTGTTTGCTCCCAGCTCTTTGCCATCATCATAATAGCTCAGGGCCCTTGGCCCGAGATATACAATCTTAGCCGGATAAAATTCTGTCTCTAAACCTAAAAGACCGCCCTTAAAACAATTGGCAATCGCCCAATCCTCATTTACATCCAGCATTTTGTCTACCGTGTCCTCCGCCTTATTCATTAGCTTAATCGCCATCTCTCTTTTTCCTAGCTCTCGATAAAAGCCAATCAAGCCATATTGCGCCAATCCAAGTTCATATAGGCCCTCTTTAGTGGGATTGTTTTCCACATAGGATTCTAATGCAGCCAAGGTCCTTCCCCAGCTATTGATATCATTCTTCACATAGGATTGATAGATCTTTGCTCGGTATGAGGCAAGATCCACTTTAATGAGTTCTTGGGAGGGAAAATTAAACCCTAGACAAAAAATGCTAAGAATAAGCGATATTTTCATTGCGATGGACTTCTTTGCTTTAATAACTCTTTCTCCTACCCTTTTGGTTCATAGATAGGAGATTTTATATTTAATGGTATGAAAAAGCTACTACCCTTACTCTTTATTCTGGCTACACTGTCCTGCCAAAATCCTCCTAGCGCCTACCAAAGTAAATTACAAAATCCTGCCAACTGGGCAGCCTATCAAGGAGGGCCCGATGTGAATCAATATTCCTCGCTTTCCCAAATCAATCAAGCCAACGTAGGCGAGCTAAAACTAGCCTGGCAATACAATAGTGGGGATGCCGATCCTCAAAATCGCACTCAAATTCAGTGCAATCCTTTGATTATCGACGGAATCCTATACGGAACTTCCCCGGCTTTGAAGGTATTTGCCCTTGATGCAGCCAGCGGCGAACCCAAGTGGAGTTTTGATCCCTATGCCGACGATTCCTATGATTTGTTTGGTATGGGCGTTAGCCGGGGTTTGGTTTATTGGACAGACGGCCTTGCCGAACGCATATTTTCAAGTGCTGGCTCTGGGCTTTTTTCATTAGATGCAAAAACTGGAGAGATCGATAAGGATTTTGGGGATAAGGGCATGGTCGACTTACACGCAGGCCTTGGCGAGCATGCCAAAGAACTTTTTGTGGTTGCCAATACCCCTGGAATCATCTATGAGGATCTGTTAATCCTTGGTACCCGGGTTTCAGAAGGCAAGGACGCTGCCCCAGGCCATGTTAGAGCCTTTGACGTAAGGACAGGTGAAATTCGATGGATGTTTCATACCATACCGCAAGAGGGTCAGTTTGGAGCTGATACTTGGCCAGAGGAGGCCTTAGCTAGCGCTGGAGGGGCTAATTCTTGGAGCGGATTGAGTATCGATCACGAAAGGGGTATGGTATTTATCCCCACCGGCTCTGCTTCATTTGATTTTTACGGCGGGGACAGGCATGGGGAAAACTTATTTGCCAATTGTGTACTTGCATTAGACGCTAAAACCGGCAAACGAATTTGGCACTATCAAACTGTGCATCACGACTTATGGGATCGCGACCTTCCTGCTCCTCCCAATTTGGTGCAAGTTGTGCATGATGGCAAAAAAATAGATGCAGTAGCTCAGATTACAAAGTCTGCCTATGTATTTCTCTTTGATCGTGAAACCGGTGAACCCTTATTTCCTGTAGAGGAAGTTGCGGTTCCGCCCAGTCGTCTAAAAGGAGAGGAAGCTTGGCCCACCCAGCCGATTCCGACTAAACCTGTCCCATTTGCTAGACATAGGTTTACAGAGGAAGATATTACGGATCTCAGTCCGGAAGCGCATGCAGCCGTAAAGGAAGTTTGGGAGCAAAGTTTACAAGGCCAGCCATATATCCCGCCTAGCCAAGAAGGCACGATTGTCTTTCCCGGTTTCGATGGTGGAGGCGAATGGGGCGGTGCGGCAGTCAGTCCCGAAGGCATCATGTACATCAATGCCAGCGAGATGCCTTGGATTTTGCAAATGGTCGAACTCAAAAACGAATCTGACGGCAAACTTTCGACAAAAGGGCGCAATATCTTTCAAAGGAGTTGTGTTTCATGTCATGGCATAGATCTCAAGGGCGCTTCTATCTTTCAACCTCCTTCTTTGGTCGGCCTTGCCGAACGCTTATCCCAAGAAAAAATAGCTGAGGTCATCAAAAATGGGCAAGGACAAATGCCAGGTTTTGCCCATCTAGCAGAAACAGATATAGAAGCACTCGTTGCCTATTTAGCAAATTCTGATAAAGCCTTAGAAAAGGAAGGACCCATGAAAACTGAAGGCCTTCCTTATGTCAATACGGGCTACATCAGATTTAAAGATCCCAATGGATATCCGGCTATAAAGCCACCATGGGGCAATCTAAACGCGATTGATCTCAACAGTGGTGAAATTTTATGGAAAATTCCCTTAGGAGAATATCCTGAATTGACAGCTCAAGGACATCCCATTACGGGATCCGAAAATTACGGGGGACCTACCATTACGGCCGGCGGAATTATCTTTATCGCTGCTACTCGCGATCAAAAGTTTAGGGCTTTTTCCCAAGCTGATGGAAGCCTTCTTTGGGAAACTGATTTGCCAGCAGGTGGTTATGCTACTCCGTCAACGTATGAAGTAAATGGCAAACAGTACGTAGTCATAGCAGCTGGTGGTGGCAAGATGGATACACCTTCTGGAGACGCTTACCTTGCTTTTTCATTACCTGACTGAGCAATTTCTTACGACCGTTCTCGGCCTAATTATTACGATTCGGGCACACTTACGAACATCCGGCTTTGTATTTGCTTAGTTTCGAACAGACGATTTCCTTTCGGTTTTCGCATTAATCTACCAAGCTCTAGTACAAATCCGTCGAAATGCTTTCGATTGTATTCACCACCCACAAACTCCTTGCAGGCGTTCATGGAGATAGCGCCAAAATCCTTCCAATCCAGACTCATAATTATATCCCTTTCGATGATCAATCTCCAGCAGAAGTACTATCTAAACATCTAGGAGAAATCCAGGGTGCTTACCAGAAATGGCATAAGGGTCCCCAGCAGAATCCAACTCCCACGACACTAGCGATGCCTAGTCAAATGGATGATGGAATCAAACAAGAGCTGGCCAACATTATAGAGGGAGATAATGCGCCTGATTTGCGCCTTATCCACAGTGAAAGTCTAGCCCAGTCCTATCTGAGAGGACTTTCTCTTGAGCCTCAAAACTATTTGGTTTTAGAATGCCTTGAAGATTATCTCAATCTTTGTTTTTCCCTTGATCAGGGAACGAACAATTGGCATCAGGCCTTTCCTGAAATCGGCCGAGACAGCAGTAATCAAGTATTACTCGCTGAACTAGTTACTCGATTTCAGGGTATTGGGCTTAATATTGATGATGAAAGTCGTGCAGACTTGACTCGTCAGCTTGGCTTACCAACTAAAGACTATGCTTACACCTTGTCTAGATCTATAGACAATGTTAGTCTAGAAGCAGAGGCCACTTTCTCCAGGGAAGAATACCTTGATTTAGCGATGCGAAACCGTTATCAGCTAAATGATATTTTGAGCAAAGGTTCTTTAGATGAAAAAGATGTTCAGAAGGTAGTCCTACTTGGGCAATACCTTCGTAATGATGTCTTTATCAATTATCTCAAAGACGACTTACAGCTAGGCGACCGCCTTTATTCTACGGAGCGTACTGGTTCTTGGACTGAGTACGAAACCATCATCAATGGATTGTTTAGAGCAGGTCAGGCATTCTTAATCAAAGAAGAAGAAGAAAGACTTGCCGAAGAGCAAAGACAGCGTGAGGAAGAAGAACGTCGTCGCAAGGAAGCTGCAATGCGCGCTAAGATCGCGAGTGAGCTGCAGGTTAAGCAAGACCGAGATTCTCTATTGGCTGAGATTGCATCTACCTGTGTTGATCCTAGCAAAGTCGAAGAATATGAATCCAACTTTGTAAGCCGTGGTGAAGCATTAGGCATCCCGGAGATGATCATTAAGTGGAACATCTCAGAAGTACTGAGTAAGGTATCTCTGGAGCAAACCCAGGTAAAACTTGGCGAAGGCGTTGAAGACGTAGCTGAGCTAGAAGCTTTGATGGGTGTTTTACCTCAAGAAGTAAATGCAGAGGCCGTAAAAGTGGCTGAGGTTGAAACTGAAGAGGAAATTACTGAAGCTCCAGCAGAAGAAGAGACTCCAGAAGCAATAGAGGAAGCAGTTGCGGAAACTACAGAGGATTCAACTAAAGAAAAGTCGCAGTCAGCAGTAGAGGAAGAAATAGTTGCCGAAGAGGAAGAAGGCCCAAGTGAAGAGGTGAAAGTTGAAGAGGAAAGCGTTAGCGAGGAGCTAAAAGAAGAAGAAATTGTCGCTGAAGGAGTAGGTGAAAAAGAAGTATCTGTAGAGGAAAGCGTTAGCGAAGAGCTAAAAGAAGAAGAAATTTTCGCTGAAGAAGTAGGTGAAGAAGAAGTAGCTGTAGAGGAAGAAGTTACCGAGGAGGTAAAAGAAGAAGAAACGGCTGCTGAAGAAGCCAATGCTGTAGAGGAAGTAGCAGAAGTTACTCCTGAGGAGATCAAGACAGAGGAGATTGCAGAAGAGGTTCAGGCTACAGCAGAGGAAAGCCCCAAAGAGGAGGTACAAGCAGAGGCTGAAATAGAAATCACCGGCGAGGAAAGCGTTGAGGAAATGCTGGAAATCGCTGACGAAAGTGATGAAGCAACGGAAGAAGCAATTGAGGCCATTCTAGCTGAAGGCAAAGAAAAGATTGAAGAGATTTTACCCCCTGCGGTAGACACTCCTAGCACTCCTGCCAGTAATGGCAATGGTGGAGTACAAGTAAAGAGTGGTGAAAAGGTATTAGAAACAGCTTCTGCCAATGGCGTACAAACGCTAACCAAAGAGGTAGACATTCTAAAACAACAAAATCTCAGCCTCAGTGATATTTTTACCATTAAGGGCAATCTACCAGACCCTGAATTTGCTACTAAGCGAGTGATGATGAAGGGCGATCCTGAGCCGAAGGTGGTAAGAGTTTTGGGCATCAAGGACCTCAAAAATGAGGCACGTGTCAAAGACTTTCAAACGCTTTACCAAAAAGAGCTTGCCTACTATCAGTCAGTAAGTCAACTAGCTGAGGCCAAGGAAGGTATGTACTACTATCGTGAGTACATCGAGCGCCAAACACTAAAGCAATATGTCAAAAAGCTTGGTTTGACTGATAAGAGCACAGTAGAAGATCTAAGTAGCCAAGACTTGAAGTTTATCCTTCAAATCTTCAAAGAGGTTCAAGATCTGCCAGTAGCTCACGCTAACTTATCGGAAGAAAACATCTTGGTAGTTAGCAAGCGTAAGTGGAATCTGCAGAAGAATCTCAGTATCCACTTTGTAGGCTTTACTTCAGATGACATCAGCAAAGCTGAAATGATCAAGGAAACACATAAGATGTTTGCCCGTACCTTAGGCGATAATTTCTACAAAGATTTCCGCAAAAAGTTCCAACTCTAAGCTAAGGCTTTATGAATACTGAACTCCTCGCATTCATTGAAAAAAAGGAAGCAGAAGAAAAGCGTAAAAAGCGCATCCGCATCCTGATTAGCAGTGCATTGGTAATGGTACTAGCAGTTGGGGCCATCTTTGGCTGGCCTATGATCAAAGGTGAGTTGGTAGAACAGCTCACTGGACAAGATGCTGCCTACATGCAGGTGCAAAAGATTTCTTTGCGCCAAGAAAACCAACAGCTCTATCCGGAGGAGATCGGTGAAAATGGACCTTTTGTAGAAGTAGACCAACGTCCCCAATACCCAGGTGGAGAGCCAGCTCTTTACCGCTTTTTGTCCCAGCAGATCAGATACCCTGATTTAGCCGCTAGGCAAAGAATTGAAGGCAGTGTTTTAGTACGCTTTGTCATCGAAGATGACGGTAGCGTCGATAAAGCCGAAATTGTCAACGGTATTGGTATGGGTTGCGAT
>CAZHOC010000079.1:0-9147 GCA_964534295.1 uncultured Bacteroidia bacterium
CCCAAAAAGAAGCCCGTCTGAAGGAAGAAGAGCAAGCCTACGCCTTGCTAGAAAAAGACAACCTAATCCAGCAACAAAAAACCGAGGCGGCCCAGCGAAATGGACTACTGCTTTCCATACTCTTTTTATTGGTCTTAGTAGGTTTGTTTTATGCTCGTAGCACCAATCGTAAATTACGGGAGCAAAAACTTGCCATCGAAGAAGAGCAAGAAAAATCTGAGCGCTTACTGCTCAATATCCTGCCCGTCAGTGTGGCCCAAGAACTCAAAGAAAAAGGCAAAACTACCCCTCGTTATTATGAGAGTGTGAGTATCATATTTTCGGACTTCGTGGGTTTTACCACTATTTCTGCCCGTAGTACGCCAGAGCAGATCCTTTCTGAGATGAATGATTGTTTTATGGGTTTTGACGCCATCATGGAGGAAGTGGGCATAGAAAAAATTCAAACCATAGGCGACGGTTATTTGGCCGTGGGGGGCATTCCCGAGGAGGTGCCTGATCATGCAATGCGCTGTGTGGAGGCGGGGCGAAAAATGATTGCTTTTTTGGAAGAGCGCCGCAAACATAGCGAGATTGATTGGCGGGCTCGGATCGGGATTCACTCAGGGCCAATTACTGCTGGGGTAGTGGGCACCAAGAAGTTTGCCTACAATATCTTTGGCGATACTGTCAACACCGCGAGCCGGATCGAAACTGCTGGGGAACAAGGACGCGTCAATATTTCAGCGGCTACTTACGAACTCATCAAGGATCAATACGATTGTGAGTACCGTGGCAAGATCAGCGCCAAAGGCAAGGGAGAATTGGATATGTACTTTGTGCAGTTTTAGCTTTTTATTACTCCCGAAAGCTTTCGGGACGCGGAACGCTTATTTGAATTGGTGAATGGAAGAATGTTTGAATTGTTGAGTCCTTTATCAACAAATCAACAAATCAACAAATCAACAAATCAACAAATCACCCATTCAACAAATAAAGACAATCGTTCTGCGAAGCAGAAAACCAATTAAGGCTAAAAAGGCAGACTTTGCTTGGGGAGATCTTTCATCACCCATTCAAGTGCTCCTTCATATGCGTGGGCTTTGTCTCTGCCAATACGCCTTCCATTAAGCGAAAAGCTAGGGCCGATAGCACCTGAATTAGCATCTACAAAACGAAACTGGAATGAGACTTCAGCAGTCATTTGCCCGCTACCATCTTCTGGATCGAGATAGTTGATCTTTTTGGAAACCAGTAGGAATTTTTTCAGGTGATCCCCAAATCCCAATTCGATGGTTTTATCAGTGATACCTTGACTGAAGTTTGCAAAGAGCCCTTCTGAAATAAAGGAGTTTTTGAGGAGTCCTCTGGCTACAGAAAGTTTTTGCTGTGTATAATAATCTTCTAATTGAGAAGTGAAATCAGAGTCAATCTTATTACCACTACCAACGACAATAATAGCAAGAGCTGGCTTAGTCGATTGCCTGCTAAGATCGCGAGAAAGGTAAGAAAGAGCGGAGGGTTTTGGGGGCTCTGGCGGAGGATTGCTAGATGTATCAGAGCCGCCTCCTATTGGGTTTTGTGTAGGGCCTTCTGGAATTGGATTGCCTACAATCGGATCCTTCCCCTCTCTGGTAATCGCTTTCATCTCCACGTAAATCGGTTCCCCTTTGTAGATATATACAGCCTCAGGGTCAGCTAGTTCAAAACCCTCTGCCGCAACACTTAGGCCAATTGTCTCATTCAAAAAGCGGGCACTGATTTCGCCAAAATTAGTACGTCCTAGTTCACCTATCAGACTTTTTTCTCGTCGGTTCCCAAAATCAACAATGATTGTGCCTTGAGACTCCAATACGATATCTTGTTTCCCTTTAGGGCCATGAACATATACGGTTAATTGGAGAGATGAATCAACAGGCTTACTACCAAAAAGAGTACTGAGGTTTATGCCCGTAAACTCTGCGATTCCTGCTAGAAAGGCCACAACTGCTGATATCGCAATCAACCACTTTTTCCAGGGACTAGATGGTGAAGTATTGGATCCTTGGCTTGTTTGTGTTTGGGGTTGATGGGGAGTTTGCGGCTGTTTGTCAGTAGGCTTTCTATCCAATGACGTGAGGATAGAATGATGAATGGTATTCAACTTACTGCTTTTAGAAGAGTCATCGAGAACGCCTATGAGATCATCAGTTTTGTATTTCTGGAATTGCGCCTTCAGAACAAGAACAAAATTTGCTTTCTCAGTGTCCTCCAAGACTTCCGCTAGCTGAAGTAGCTTTTCTATTGCTTCTTCAGTTTTTCCTTGGGCTACAAGATTTCGAATCTCTTTTTTAAGGTCCTCCATTAGGGGTGACTTAGATAGGCAATACCGTTAAAGTAAATCAACGTTTGACGAAGACATCACTAAAGTCAACGTATATCTCTCCGATTCCCTCTACGCTGAAACGAATCTGTAATTTGGCAATTACATCTATTGATTCATTTGGCTCAAAGGTGATTGTCGAACGCACAGGTGTATCACTGATTAATTGCTTGGCTGCCCAGTTTCTATCTACAGTTACGTCTGAGATATTGACGGTCGTCGCTTTATGTTCCGTGAGATTATCTTGATTAAAGATTTTCGTCCCACTTGGGAATAGATTAACAACAGTATTTTTCTCCTCACTTGTTACTCGAAGTTCACATTCTAGATATCGACCTGAAGATGTTTCACGAACCTCGATCAATTCAACTTTAAAATGCTGTTTTTGAAAAGTAGGTAGTTCTTCGACTGATGAGCTACCTCTACTATTAGAACCTGGTCTTGAAAAGCCTGTATTCGAGTTTCCTACCATGTTCTGGGGTGCCTCCTCATCAAGCATAGTCAAAGCTGGAACTTTGCTAAGATCTCCTTTAGAAGAGACAAGGAATTCATTTCCTTTGGTCGTTTTGACATAGACATTGAGCCGATAATACTCACCCATATCTGTAATCGTGCCGTCTAGAACAGCGTCTACCTTCCGCAGACTTTTATCTTTCTAGCCCGGGCGAAAAAAAGCATCTGCATTTTGACTCATGCGTTTGATCGCTTCCGCATTTTGTTGGTTCTCTACTACGAGATCTACACCTTGGGCCGCCGTATTGACAACCTTGCCGAAGAATTTCAATAGTTCACCAGAGTTCGCAGTTTCTTCACGATCCTTGATCGTAAACATACGATCAGAGTCGAGCAAAAGACTTCTCATTTCGCTGGCGATATAAGCTCCCAGGATGGTAGCAGTTCCATCTGTGTCTGTAAAGTCATAGATCATTAGTGATCCTTTGAACTCAGCTAGATTGAGTCTGCGAACCACCGTACCACTGATCTCTTGCAGTTGCATATCTAATGAGGAGGGTGGTGACTGGGCCAAAAGAGGAAAGCTCAGTAAAGTACAGGCGATTAGAAGAAGGTGTCGTTTCATGTTTGGGCGATTATTTTGAAATCGGAATATTTTTAAAGCTAATGTCAAAGATGCCTTCACTATTGGTGTGACATTTGATCGTGAGCTCCGCGACCGATTGAGGAGTCGGCGAATCTAAGGGCAAGAAAACCAGTAGTGATTCTTCACTATTGGCCAGCAATGTCCTGGTGATCCTGCGATTACTTTTTTGCTCTCCAAGCTGGAGTATGGTAGGACGCAGTATTAACTCACGATTAATGGAGTATGCCGCACTGGAGGAGAAGCAATAAAGAGACATGGTTTCATCGCTACCTGCACTCCTCACCGAAAACTGGCAAACGATCTCACTTCCCATATCGCTACAGCCCTCCACTTCAATCAAGAGATTGCCTTTTTGAAAGGGCGATGAAATTTGCGTTGCTGATGAGCTCTGGCTTTCAGCGGTAATTTTAACTTCTTCCTTATTACCGGTGATTACATTTTGCGAGACGGCGGGCTGTTGCTTAATCAAACGCTGATAACTAGGTGTAAGGGTAATGTTGCCACTGTAGGCGGCTATTAAACTACCTGTATCTAGCTCAATTCCTCTGAGATTGATCCTGATGGTATTTGTCCTTGCACTTAGGGTCGCTCCCAGGATCAAATCTATACCTTGCAAGACACCATATTGGGGTAAGTTTTCGGGCGTAATCCGTCCATTCTTATCGAGCTTTTGCTCCGCCAATAATGCTTCGTACATACTCCTGCTGATCAGGCGAAAATTCTTATCTGGAGCTCCTACAAAAGCAGATAAAAATTCTTCTGATAATTGTTTGCCCAACAGATTCGGCTGATAAGCGAGATCGGTGAAATCGGCTATGGCAACGGTACTAATACTGGCCTGTTGATTGATTTGCTTTACCAGAACGGTGACAATTCGATCGATTTCCGCTTCTATGCTAGGCTGGGCCTTGAGTTGAAGAGAGCCACTGACAATCAACAAAAAAAAGACAAAGTGTAGTATTCTGGGAAGTAGTCGCATTTACTAAAAAATGTCAGAGATGAGTTGCTCTTTAAACTGGATTACGATTGGAACACATACTTACTTCTTTAGCTATTCGGTAAGTGTATACTTCCTAGACCAGCCTCAGACTTACACCTGATTATTATTGCGGGATAGCAAATGTCTTTATATGGTTCTCTCGTAGATCCACCATACATTTCATCAAAAATCCCAGACAATAGCGTTGGATTGATTTATACCAAATATCTGAAATTTCACTCTCAATACAAATTATTCATTTCATCAAATGAATCAAGCTTCGGACTATCTCTTGGAGGGTATAGTTTTTTGTAAAAAGAGGGGAATCTTTGACTTTGGAGCATTTTTTAGGTGCTTCTGCTTCGCAGAACGATTTTTTGTGGGTGGACTTTTTTTGTTTCTCTTCAGTAAGAGCTTGCCCTAAAAATACTGCCCAAATCCGACCACTAAGCCACTCTCACCTCCTTGAAACAGACCAAAGCCGTAGTCGACGCGGAGCATAGCATTGTGAGCCCGAGGATAGATGATACGGATGCCAGTACCCACAAAGTGGCGCATGTATTCGGGATTGGTGAAATCGGTCCAGCCACCGCCGGGAGTGCGCCAAACGCCAATATCTGAAAAAACAACACCTTGAATCGCCAAGTTGCGCCGTTCTAAAAAGCTGTGGCGGTACTCTAGATTCATGATCACGGTGCCGGTGCCTCGATCTACCCGGTTACCAGATCCACGAATATTGATGCGACTATCGAGCACAAAAGGCGCGAAGGGGGAATCAATATTTGAAGAAAGGCCTAGTCGCGCTCTTAAGGCTAGATTGCCCCGATACTTGATGCGCCGGAAGTAGTGAAAATCATTGATAAACAACTGAAAGAAATCACCATACTGAATGTTGTAGACACTCTCCAGTAAGGTGTAGTTGGCCCAGCCGGATAAGTAAATCGAATGATAATTGAGACGATCTAGCTCATGGGTCAACTTGCCGAGTACTTTGGGCAAATTAGCAAAAGCCGGCACGCTAGAAGGCAATTGCTCCGGATGAGGCAAGCGTTCGTAGCGTTCTATGAAATAGGTACCTCCCAAAGACAGACGATGGCCTAGGCTAAACTCGTAAGAAGCCCCTGCTTCGAAACTGAGATTGGTATAATCGTAGGATACTGGCCCAATAGGAAAATAGAGCGGTTCGGTAGAAGCGTAACGATGAAAGCCCGCGCTAACGCCCCATTGACTGCCCCCGATATAAGGCTGTCGGAAAAATACCTGGTAATTGCTGCGGCCATCTATATTGCGATAAGCTGCGCTTAACAATATCCCTCTGCCAGTCAGGTTAAGTTCAGTCGCGCCGATCTCAAACCAAACATTATCTTCTACGCCGCTTATGGATACTTGAGGGAATAGTGTCCAAGCTTCCTCGATAATAAATACTACGGTCCACTGGTTCTTAGCCAAAGAGTCTAAGCGATAGCTGGCCTTGGCGATGCTATACAGATTTTGCAGCCGCTGTTGGTCCGCATGGATCAGTTCTTCTTCTAAAAGCTGGCCGACGGTAGTTTTGAGGAAGCGTTTGAGATGAGTCTCTTGTGTTCGCACTAGGCCCTCAAATGCCACTGCCCCCACCATTTGTTTGGTTTGGGCAGAAAGGCTCACGCAAATCAGTAAAGCCAGGCAAAATAGCCACTTGGCCTTATGGTTCATCTATTGGTTTCCAATTTAGATATTGAATCTCAGTCCTAAATTATAAGTACCGGCTTGTCCCATATTTGTTGCGAGAAAAGCATTAGAAAAATAAGTATAGGAGAGTTCTAATTCCAAATCAGGAGTGAACTGATATTTACTTCCTGCTCCCACTTGCCAGAAATAATCAAAATTTTGCTGCCAAAAAGGAGAGAAGCTGCCTAGAGCATAAAGGGTTGTCTTTTTGTTAGGGAAGAAACTGCCGATCACAGTCGCGGGAGTAGAGATGCGATTGATCCGTCCCTTGTCCGCAGAACCAATGTCTTCCCACATAAAGTCAATTTCAGTGAAAACGGAAAACTGTTGGCCAATCGGAATATCATTAAATAACTGTGTCCACCAAGTTGGACCATCCCAGTCGATAAAGCGAGCGCCACCTTCACGGCCAGTAAGATTATTGCCTAGCGGTACCCAAAAAGCACTCTGAATAGAGAAATTCGACCATTTTGGGACAGGAGCAAAGCGAACCTTAGGTCCAAGGGTGGTAATGCCTTGACGGGTAGGATCGGCTAAGGCGCCAAGCGGGAAGTTGCCTGGATCACCATAACGCACCGCACGATAGCGCATATCAAAGCCTACATTGAGCCTCGGCGTCAAGCCATAAACAAAGCTCGTAATGGTAGTGAAGAAGGTAGCTCTTTCATTATACTGACCTTGCTCGTCGCGGGTCCGCTGAGTATATAAGTTGTTGAAGATCTTAGTTTCTGTAGTGTTTTTCGGGATGGCAGCCGAAACCACATATCGGGCTGAGTTGGCTCCTCCAGGATTAGTCGCAGCTTCTGAACTCACAGAATTAATCGCCCAGTCATAAGTATAATAGCGAACCTTATAGCTAGCCGGAATCTTTTGCGTGCGGTAATCATTGATATAGCTGATGATTTCACTTTCGTTGCGGCCAAAGTCTTTCCCGTACCAGCGAAATATCTCCGAAAGTGAGGCTAGATTCATTTCCTCATCGACTCTGATGAAGACAGGATTGTTAAGCGCGATCCGAGTTTGCTCCTCGATCTGCTCTTCCAATCGATCTGGAAAATAAGCGCTTGGAATGATAGGAGGACAACCAAGGGCCCCACATACCAATACAAAGTGCAAGCGAGCATCAGGGAAAGTCGGAAAAAGGATTCCCTTTTCGAGCTCGTTGAGGCTCATCAGTTTTCCAGAAACCGTATGTATACTCTTATCGAAAAAGTTGGTGATTTCCTGTACCGAAGGCACGGGATATTCTTCCAAAGCGCCTCTTATCACTAGGAGATTATAAGCATTGATGTAAAATGCTTTTTGCTCGGCCTCCGTCCATGTAGTAGGATCAATCTGAGCGATCTGTTCGATGAGGGCATCAAAGTTTTCATCTTTTTGAATTCCCTCGTAATCAACCCGACCATCAGTCGTTACATATTTTTGAAGAAATTCATCTGTGGCGGTAAAGAAAGCAGACTGAGCAAAGCTGTTTAACCCCATACCCAATAGGGCGATCGTGAAAAAGAGTCGATTAAGCATAGTGGTTTGAATGATAGAATTTGTCCAATCTACGCCTATCCCTGCGGCTTTGTTTATTCAGTTTGCCATTAATCCGCCAAGTGTCTGATGCATGACATAGCTGAGGGTTTTTTGCTGCAAAAATCTGACATCTGATGGGGGCTTGGGTTTTGGGGCACCGCTGCGCGGAACGCTTATTCTAATTGTTGAATTGTTGAATTGTTGAATTGTTGAATTGTTGAATGGGGGAGTTGTGGGTTTAGGACTCAACAAATCACCCGTTCAACCAATAAAAACCAGCGTTCTGCGAAGCAGCTCATAACAAATAAACTCTCAGCTAGCTTTAGTCGGAATGCTAGGATGTTTATATTGATTATGGCCCGTCTTAGTATAGGCTGGTGGATTTGAGATTATGAATAATGCCTGTAATATGAAATTTCTCAAATACTTGGGTACACTTCTTTTCTTGCTGGGAGTATTGATTTGTCAAGCTCAGGACCAGCAAGGGCAAAATCGGGAAGCTCAATTAAGAAACTACATTCAATCGGCAGATGACTTTGATCAGATAAGTGCAGATTCGGTATTTGCTTATGCTAAAGCCGCGGAAGCGCTGCTGCAGGAGGGCGACTCTCTTTTACTGTATTATGATGTGTATCGCTGCCTGAGTCGAGCCTATTATCGTCGCAACCAAAAGCAGGAGATGCGGCAGACCGCAGAAAAAGTATTGGGCTATGCGCTGGAAATAAAGGATTCTCTCTTGATCGCGCGTTCCTACCGAAGCCTTGCAATGGCGGCACCAGCAGTATCTAATGCAGAAGCCAAGGATTTTATCCAAAAAGCCTTGCAATATGCTCAAGGACCAGGGGCTGACTACAAAAGGATCTATATGTTATCTCTCCAAATACAGGCTTATCTGATTAAATATGAAGATCCAAAACAAGCCCAGACGATACGGAGACAGGTATTGAAAACGGCCATCGAACTAAAAGATAGCACTTTGATCGGCAAGACCTACGAAACCTTTGGGACCTATTACCGCAACTTTCAGGTAGACTCTGCTATTTACTATTATTCTCAGGCCAGGACCCTTTACCGAGCCAGCGGCAATCAGAGCTTTTTGGCCTCGGCTTATGGAAAGCTCGGCACCTGTTACCAACTAAAAGATGAGCCTGATTCGGTCTTATTGTTTGCCCAAAAAGCTTATGAATTGGGTAAAGAAACCGGCACCCTCTCGGCGCAACGCGCTGGTTTGAAATTGTTGATTCAACATTTTTCTAGCCAAGCGGATTTTGCAAGTGCGCTCTCCTACGCAGAAGAGTTATTGGCGATAGATGAGCAAAGCCCTAGCGGCTATCGCTCCTTGATCTACTTAGACATTGGCGGGGTTTATGAATCAATGGGAGAGCAAAATCAGGCGCTTTCCTACTATGAGAAGGCCCTTGAGCAAGCTATGAAAGATAGATATCCGCCAGGAGTAGCTACCGCCAGATCCAAGCTTGGAGAATTAGCCTTTCAACA
>CAZHOC010000079.1:9184-11002 GCA_964534295.1 uncultured Bacteroidia bacterium
TTTAGTAAGGTCGATGCTATGTATGCGAGTATGAACATTGAGGCTGCCAGAGTAGAAAGCTTTCAACGCCTTGGCGATATTGCCCTTTTGCAAACAGATTTTAGCGATGCCAGAAGCCTCTTTCAGAATTTATTGTCCACCGCTGAGAAGTTAGGCGATATCTCTGCCCAAGCCAATGCCCATCGCGGCTTGGCTAGCTGTGATTCTGCCATCGGGCGACCGACTGAGGCCTTTGGTCATTTAAATCAATATGTCGCCCTGAGCGACTCCTTCAATCGCAACAATTTCAATGAAAAAGTCGCCGAGCTACAAACCAAACTAGAAACAGAAAGAAAAGAGGCAGAGATTGAGCTCTTAGAACAGCGGTCGCGCCTACAGGAGGCTCAGCTCTCGCAGGCGAGAAGCGAGCGTAATCTATATCGGACCTTAGGATTGGCAGGCCTCATTATCCTGCTGGTAGTGGGGGGCTTTTTGTTGTTGCTCAACAAAAGGAGATTACAGATTAAATCCCAAGCAGAAGAACTCCTTTCTCTTAATCAAACCAAGGACGATCTCTTTGGTATTATCGCCCATGACTTGAAGGGGCCAATTAGCGGTTTCCAGACATTGGGCAGGATATTTTCGCATTATTTGCCCGATGATAGCCCCAAACGCCTTAAGCAAATCACCCAGCAATTAGAGCAGCAAAGTACCAATCTCAATCGCCTCCTGGACAATCTCCTACAATGGGCCTTACAACAACTTGGGCAGTATCAAGTAGAGAGCGAAACCTTCTCTCTAAAAGACCTAGCCCAAGAGTTGGTAGAGCTAAATTCTCCAGCAGCCATCGCCAAGGAAAATAAGCTTATACTTGATATCCCCGAAGATTTGCAAATAAGCGGAGATCAAAGGGGTTGGAGTATCGTTTTGAATAACCTTCTGAGTAATGCCATCAAGTTTACCGATCGAGGACAAATCAGTTTGAGGGTAAAGCCGGGCCTAGCGGATGCTCTCCAGCTAGTTTTGCAAGATAGTGGGGTTGGGATGTCCCCTGAGCAATTGGCTCAACTGAATGAGTCTACAGTTATGCTTTCAACCAAAGGGACGCATGGGGAGAGGGGCACAGGTTTGGGAGTGCGCATCGTAAAGGAGTTAGTCGAGCAATGGGGGTTGGCGATGAAAATAGATAGCCAGTTGGGGCAAGGAACGACTATTGCGATTAGTCTGCCCGAAAAGCCTTAATTTGTTGTAGACAATAGCGGTATCCATGGACCCCATACGCATCTTTGCCGTCGAAGACGATTTGATTCACCAGGAAAATCTAAGGCTTACCTTAGATGAGTTGGGCTACGAATTGATTGGCCTAGAGGCTTCCGCGGAAGCCGCGATAAAGCAATTACCGGCAAAGAAGCCAGACCTCTATCTGCTTGACATCCAACTAGAAGGCGAACAAAGCGGGATTCAATTGGCTCATCAGATCAATACCCATTGGCCCAGTCCCATTATCTACGTAACCTCCTTTCAAGATTCCCAAACTTATCAGCGCGCTCAAAAAACGCGTCCATTCGCCTATTTGCCTAAGCCCCTCAATCCTATTAGCCTACAGTCCAGCATAGAATCTGCGCTACAACATTATGTGTACGAGGAAGTCGAAGCAGTAAAAAGCTGGGGGGATGATGTCTTGCTACATGACTACTTTTTTGTAAAAGTGGGCAAGAAGCTCCTCAAGTTTGCCGCCAAAGAAGTGCGTTGGATCGAGGTTTCGGGTAACCGTTACTGTCGGATCGTGAGTCCCGAACGCGAAGCGCATGTACGAGCGTCCCTCGCAGAGGTACAGAC
>CAZHOC010000080.1:0-10519 GCA_964534295.1 uncultured Bacteroidia bacterium
AGGATCCTGCTCTTACTACCAAAGCATATGGCATCCCTACCCAAAAGGCTACGGGCATAGATCGATATTTTGAATTGCCGGGCAAGCACTTTTTACAAGAGGATCAGGCCCCGGAAATAGCCGAACTGATAAAGGAAATGAATGCTTGAGTTGTTGAGTTGTTGTCCCGATAGCTATCGGGAGTTGAGTTGTTGAGTTAAGGTTCTTTTTCTATCCAAAAATTCAACAAATCAACACTTCAATCATTCAACCAATCAACTAAGCGTTCTGCGAAGCAGCCCCCAAAAAAGAGGAAATAATAAGTATGCACGAGGATCTCAAACATATCAAATTTCGCAATCGTCGGAATCCAAACGCGACATTTGATATTGGTCCCTTAGAATCTCTGTTTACTCGCACAGATCTTAATCATTCTCCCTTCAAGCCACATCTGGTGGAGTTTTACCTGATTATCATGGTGCTCCAGGGTAAGGGCAAGCACTTTATCGACTTTCAAGAATACGAATATCAGGCGGGGAGTATTTTGACCATTCGCAAGGATCAGATTCATCAGTTTGTCAAGAGCGAAGCCAAGGGATATATGCTCTTATTTACTGATGATTTTTTGGTAAGCTATCTCGACAAGTTGGAATCGCTTAAAGCGCTCAATCTTTTCAACGAACTACTAGGCATTCAAAAATTACAGTTTGAACCAAGCGCCTTTTTTGAGATAATCCAGTTGGTCGAGCGGATAAAAAGAGAGTATTTCCAAGTCAATGATAGTTATTCCCAAGGGGTTATTCGAAGTGAGCTGCATATTTTACTCACCCAACTCTATCGTCATAAAGCCAGTTTAAACGCCCATATCTATCCCAAAAAATACCTTCCGGAGTTTCTAGAGTTGCAAAAACTCATTGAAAAACATTGTCAAAAAACCCTCAAGGTCAACGATTATGCAGAAATGATGTCCCTGACTAGCAGGACATTAAACAACATCTGCCATAGCGTAGTCAAGAAATCAGCCAAGAAGCTCATCGATGAGATTGCCATTACTCAGATCAAGCGCCTGCTAATCAATACTGAGTTATCTGTAAAAGAAGTTGCCTACAAAAGCGGTTTTGAGGAGACCACCAACTTCTTCAAATACTTCAAGCGACACACACTAAACACTCCTGAACAGTTTCGCAAATCACACACTTAGGGATTTTCCACTTTTTACAGTCTTTGCACCTATTTCGATATTCGTATGGGTGAGGCATGCCTATAATTTTGCTTTCGATAGTTCAACAAATACAAGTCAAAATGAAAGCAATATCAATCATCAGTTCAATAGCCCTTTTGCTCGCCCTCGCAAGTTGCGGCAGTAACAAAGGTTCCATGTCTCAAACCAAAACGGAAGAACAAATGAGTTTATCAAACAAAGACAAAGTGGTTGCCCTGCTCAACAGCTTTAACAATGGTTCTCAGGAGCCTATTTCTTACATCAATCCTAACAAATACATTCAGCACAATCTAGCGGTTGGTGATGGCCTGGAAGGATTTGGTGCTGTGATGGCCAATGCTCCGGAAGGTGGCTTTAGTGCCAATGTAGTACGTGCTTTCGAAGATGGAGATTATGTATTCACTCATACTGAGTATGATTTTTTTGGTCCCAAAGCGGGTTTCGATGTATTTCGTTTTGAAGATGGCCTCATCGTCGAGCATTGGGACAACTTGATCGAAGTACAAAAGCCTAACCCAAGCGGTAGAACTCAGTTTGACGGCGCTACTGAAATCACAGACTTAGATAAAACAGAAGCCAATAAACAAACAGCCCGTGAGTTTATCGAAAAAGTCCTCCTCAATCATGAAATGGACAAAGTAGCCACCTACATCAACCCCACTAAGTACATCCAACACAATCCTGCAGTAGCTGATGGACTAGAAGGTTTTGGGGAAGCGATGAAATACTTTGCCGAAAATGGCTTGGTGATGGAATACACTAAGCTCCACAAGGTCATGGGAGAAGGAAACTTTGTGCTCACCATGAGTGAAGGTAAGTTTGGCCAGGGCGATCACTCTGCTTTCTATGATCTATTTAGATTCGAAAATGGACAAATTGTAGAGCACTGGGACGTGATCTCAACTATTCCTCCTCAGTCAGAATGGAAAAATGAAAATGGTAAGTTTTAGATAAACTCCATTCTTTATAATCAGGAGGTGCATGGGTCTTTGATTCATGCACCTTTGCATTTTGAGGTCAAAATAATCCGTAAACTTGCCTCATTAAGGCCTTTTTGCTTGTAAGAATCTGGCTTCAGATGCATTTTATTAGCTCTTTTCTTAGGGGCTTATGTTTTGTGCTTGCTGCTGCGCAGAACGCTTAATTCGCTTATTTTTAAGGTAGTAGTTGCATAGACACACATTTTACAGCTGGCTTTATTCGAATATCGAACAGTCCAAATGCTCGTTAATGTGGAAGTCAGCTTTTTGGCAAAAGCTAATTTTTTTTGGCGTAAGCTCCTCCTACTTTTGGGGCATAGACTTGAACCAAGACATGCTTTACCTGCGTATTATTGTCTTGCTTCTTGTATTCCTGATACCGGCTTCCTGCGGTCGGTATGCCCTTCGCCAAAATATCTTTGCTACCCCTGTCTCTATAGAAGAGGGAGATTTCTTTGCCACTCCTTCTGAAGAAGAAACAGACTTTTTCTCCGACCAAGGAGAAATCCCCATAGATTGGGTGTTTGACGGCCAAAGTCGCCACGAGACTTTGGAGAACTACTTCAAACGCTTGGTCAAAACTCATGACTTTAGCGGTACAGTATTGATCGCCGAAAACGGTCAGATCGTGCATCAAGGTGCCTACGGCTATGCCAATACCCGTAAGCGGGAACCACTCAATATTCACTCCACCTTCCAACTCGCTTCGGTCTCCAAACCGATCACGGCGATTGCCGCTTTACTTCTCTATGAAGACGGAAGTCTTAAGCTCAACGAACCCGTAAAGACCTATCTGCCGGAGTTTCCTTATAAAAAAATCAAGGTCAAACACCTACTTGCCCATCGAAGTGGATTGTGTCGATATATGGGCCTAGGCCAAGATTATTGGAACAAACGCTATTTCCTTACCAACCAAAAGGTAGTGGATCTATTGGTAGAACATCCTATGAGACTGCGTTTCCGACCAGGAAGCAAGTTTCAATACAACAATACAAATTATGCCTTGTTGGCAGCTATCATTGAACGCCTAAGTGGGCAGACTTTTTCTGAGTTCGTAGACATGCGAATTTTCAAACCGCTTGGTATGCAAAACTCAGCCGCCTACAATATTTTGGAAAAGAAAAAGGTATTTGGGCGAGCGCAAGGCTACATAAAGGGCAGAAGATCTTATAAACCTGCCGAAGGAGATTATTTAGATGGGGTATTAGGCGATAAGGGAGCCTATTCCAATGTAACGGATCTGTACACTCTCGACCAGGCCCTATACGAGGGACGCCTTCTAAAAGCTGAAACGGTCAAGCTGATGTTTCAAGCAGCTGGTCCCTATCAGAGAGGGAGAAACTATGGTCTAGGTTGGCGGCTAAAAAAATGGCTCCCTAATGTCGCTTACCACTTTGGTTGGTGGCGAGGGTTCCGGACTTGCTTTATTAGAGATATGAAGGCTCAACGAACCATCATTATCCTTTCTAATAGAGTCAATGCGAGAAAACCTATTAACTATTGGCGGGTCTATCAATTAGCCAAAAGAGTAGAGGTTCCTATCCCTTGGGAAGAGGAAGAATCAGAGTTTGAGGTTCTCCCCTCTGAAGAAGTGAAAGCATTCAAATAATTATATGTTATAATTGGGCACGATTTGTCCAAAATCACACACTACGGTATCGGTTCAAATTGATACCGTAGTTTTTTATTCTAGACAATCCGAAAACGATTTCGAGACCGGAGGTACTTTCAGTGAAAATTGGGCAGATGCCAAAAATCATGGGACTCGCCAACTTTTATCTTCCTCTTCTGTAAGGTTTGTTAATTTTCCTCATTGTGAAAGGCGAAGGATTAAAAGATTTTTGGAGTGTGATCGGATAAATTTGTTTCTTTGTCTCGAGTACGATAATTCTGATTAGCTACTGTCTATACCTTTACAAGGGCATTTATCGTACTTATCGCGAAACATTTGGACTGCTTTTATTCGCCCGTATACTAATTGACCTAAGTAACCGGAACAAGTACTCCATGCATTTTACTCTAGATTCTTCTACCATCCATCGTTTCGAAAGAGCTATCCAATATGAATGGCTCGAAACAAATGGTTTGGGTGGCTTCGCTAGCTCTACCATCATTGGCACTCATACTCGTCGTTATCATGGCTTATTGGTAGCAGCTCTTGCCCCGCCTGTGGGTAGAACTGTTCTAGTGTCCAAAATGGATGAAACTCTTTATCTCAATGGTAGGGAGTACGAATTAGGTACTAACAAATACCAAGGGGCGATCTATCCCAATGGATATATTTTCCAACAAAAGTATCAGCAAGAGTGGTTTCCCGAATTTTACTATCAGGTCAAAGGAGTACACCTGAAAAAAACCATCGTTGCGGTTCATGGCGAAAATACCACTCTAGTTTTATATGAAGTCCTTGCAGCGGATCAGCATTTTCATATGAATCTGCTGCCGATGATGGCAAATCGTGACTACCATCACCTAAACAATGCGCAAGCTCTTTTTGGCAAGCAAGCTATCGTGGAAGGTGATGTATTACGATATCGTCAGGACTTAGATAGTCCATACTGCTTTATTTCTGCCCCCAACGCACAATTTGTCGCTCATGACGATTGGTACTATCGCCTCGAGTATCCACTTGAGCAATATCGAGGCCTTGACGCCCATGAGGATCTGTTTAGTCCGGGCAGCTTTTCGGTAGAACTTTCAGCAGGTAGCCGCTTTGGAGTAATCATCTCTACTGAAGATCCTCAGGGACGTGATCCTTGGGCCATGATGGAAGCAGAGAAAAATCGCCGTCGTGCCCTCGTAGACAAAGCCAATTTCAAGGAGCCCATGCTCAAGCAATTGGTTAAAGCTGCGGATCAATTTATCGTTCAGCGAAGCGAAAACTTAAAAACCATCATCGCCGGTTATCACTGGTTCTCTGATTGGGGACGTGATAGTATGATTGCTCTTCCGGGCCTTTGTTTAGCCACTGGTCGTGAAGCTGATGCAGAAAAAATTCTTCTTGCTTTCGCAGAAGCCGTTAGCGAGGGCATGCTACCAAACCGTTTTCCCGATAGTGGTGAAGAACCAGAATATAATACCATAGACGCTACCCTTTGGTTTTTCGTAGCAGTCTACAAATATCTTCAAACGACCAAGGTTCAATCCAAAGATCTGGAAGTATTTCTTCCAATCATGGCCCAAATCCTTGAGTGCCATAAAGAAGGTACGCGCTATAATATCCATATGGATCAGGATGGCCTATTGACGGGTGGTATAGATGGCGTGCAGTTGACTTGGATGGATGCCAAGGTCGATGATTGGGTAGTAACTCCAAGAATTGGTAAAGCCGTAGAGATCAATGCACTTTGGTACAATGCCTGGGCTATTTATGCTTGGATGAGTGCCCAAAATGGTAATAAAGAGCTTGCCGCCTCTGCTCAGGAGCAGGCCAAGCAGATCAAGAAACAATTCGTCAAACAATTTTGGAATCAGGAAACTGAATGTCTTTACGATTTGATCAATGGAGATCATAAAGATCCTCAAATCCGTCCCAATCAACTGTTTGCGCTAAGCCTTCCCTTCTCTTTGCTGAGCAAAAGTAAAGCCCAAAAGGTACTTGTAAAGGTTGAAAGGGAACTCTTTACCCCAGTAGGGCTTAGAAGCCTTAGTCCTCAAGAAAATGACTATCAAGGTCATTATGGAGGAGATCAATATCGTCGCGATGGTGCCTATCACCAAGGAACGGTATGGGGTTGGTTGATTGGTCCTTATATCGATGCTGTTGTGCGTACGCGTGGATCCTTAGGCAGAGCACAAGCGAGAAGCATCGTCAAAAGTCTAGAGGAACAACTCTATAAAGATGGCATAGGCACGCTCTCTGAGATCTATGATGGCAACGCTCCTTGGAATGCCCGCGGTTGTATCGCACAAGCATGGAGTGTCAGTGAAGTGTTAAGAGTTTGTGCCGAATACAAACTCTTCAAAAATCGTGAGTTCGAAGCTGCAATCCCTTCTGGTTTACTAGAATTACAAAAGCGGGATTTATTCTCCTAAGCAGCTTACTTTTTACCCCAAAAAAGGAGGAGCAAGGCCATAAAGGACACTTGCTCCCAGGTGAAAAGCAAAACCACAATTCGTCTATATTTTTATTTCATCAACGCAAACTGTTTCAACAAACGTTTTTGCGTTGCCCTTCGTTGCTATAGTTGATATTTGGACCTTGAGACTCAAAGGAAGTCACAAGTTCTAAATATTTTATTTTTTCTATCTCAGCTTAGAAAGTTCCCTCAAATCCCCTTTTTCCTCCCGATAGTCCTTATTAAGTTCGTAAATACCGAAAATTCTACGATGAGCCATCGCATCTATTCCATATTCATTACGGCATTCTTGCTGACCTCTAGCTTTACTTTATGGTCGCAAATAGAACTTAATGTCAAAGTAAACAGCAGCTCGAATCAATTACATCAGCTTCTCTCCCAACTATCTACCGGTACTGAAAATTTCGAGCCGTCCAACGAATATATAAACAATTATCCATTTATTTCCTCTATTCGTAATGTAAAAAGCCTTTATTCTGGCAATTTTCCTGCTGAAATAGGGCAATGGTTCACGATCGAACTCAATGGGGACCTAAATTCACGCATTGCAGAATTACAATCAAGTGGCTTATTTACCAGCGTTGAACAAAATCGTACCTTGAGCCTGCACAGCATAAAAGAAGCACATTTTACTCCCAATGATGACTCGCTAAGCAACCAATGGTATCATGACTTTATTCAGTCATTCGCGGCCTGGGATATCACCCAAGGCGATGCCCAAATC
Organism: uncultured Bacteroidia bacterium; assembly: GCA_964534295.1. Taxonomy (GTDB): domain Bacteria; phylum Bacteroidota; class Bacteroidia; order J057; family J057; genus JBCAWW01. Next base: position 6,985 of record CAZHOC010000080.1, read on the forward strand.
AGAATTGGTGTCATAGATACTGGCTTAGACTACCTGCACCCAGAGTTTGATGGCCAGCTTTCTATTAATGCACTCGAAGATCTAAATGGCAATGGCACTTTCGAACCATGGCCAGCCACAGAAGTGCGCAATGGCATCAGTGGAGACTTCAATGGTATAGATGAAGATGGCAATGGGTATCCCGATGATGTGATAGGATACGACTTTACCGATCAGCCCCGCAGTCCTTTTGGTGGGGACTACCTTTTTGAAGATGCCAATCCTTGGGACGATAATGATCACGGGACAGTTGTCTCTGGGATTATCAGCGCCAAGGCGGACAATCAAATTGGTGGCGCTGGTCTAGCGCCCAATTGTAAGTTGAGTGTTATTCGTGCTTTTAGTTCCACTGGAGCAGGTGAAGACGATGATATTTCTAGAGCCATCATTTATGCAGCAGATAACGGTATCCAGATACTTAATTTCTCTTTTGGTGATATCTATCCTTCTTTGATGATGCATGAAGCCATCCGCTACGCTTACGCCAAAGGCGTGGTAATGGTAGGTTCTGCAGGTAATGGAACAGGGGATGCCCTCCACTACCCTTCTGGTTTCAATGAGGTAATTTCTGTTTCCGCCTCGGCCGCAGATTTATCAACAGGTGATGAATTCCTTTGGCCCTTGAGTAGCTATGGGGTTACCGTTGATCTTTGTGCACCCGGTTCCGGAGTCTTCACCACTTCACCACTCGATACGGCAAGCAATGGTCAAATTACGGCTTACGGCCGCTTCAATGGAACCAGTGCTTCTGCCCCAATGGTTGCTTCAGCGGTGGGCCTTCTCTTTTCTCAAAAGGGAGTGCTTAGTCCGCAACAAGTACGAGGCATATTAACTTCAACCACTGATGACATCGGACGTGCTGGTTGGGATCATACCACAGGTGCCGGACGTCTCAATATTTATAAAGCACTTCTATCGGTTGGCACCTCCAATGTGCAAATTACCTCACCCGAAAACGACGGCGGCTCCTTTCTAGATTCCATCCCAATCATTGGTACTGTACTTGATCCAGAGTTCTCCAAATACCACCTCGAATGGATGCCCGGGACTGAAGATACCAGTGAGTGGCAAGTAATTATTGCCGATCAACCCTACCAACAAAAAGAAGATACCCTTGCTTGGTGGGATCTTAGATCCTTGCCCGAGGGGGATTATACCCTTCGGATTAGATTGGAAAAGACCAATGGCTTTACCGCCGAAGACCGTATAAGGTTTGTCCGTGATACCAGTGCTTCCCAAATCGATATCTTACGTGCTGCACCTATCTGGGACAATCAAGATCGCAAGGCTTTAGTCGTTTTCCGTAGTTCCGATCAAGGCGTCCATGAGTTGAAGTACCGCCGCAGCGGAACGCTTGATTATAAAACCATTGGTTTCGACCGTACTACTCGCAACGGCGAATTCTTACTAGGTACAGAGGTCCTCAGTAGTGGGCTATACGAAATGCTGATCAGTACGACTAATCTGGCAGGCATAAGCAGTATCTCAGAAAGTTTTTCCATTGACTTTCAAAGTAGATCCATCAATCGCACTGGCTTCACTCAGCAGCCCTATTCACTCCCAATGGGTCGCCTGCTTGAAAAGCCGCAGGACTTCGACGGCGATCAGCTACCTGAAGTGATCATGAGCGAGTACAATGAGCAATTGACTTTCGGCCCACTTACGATCTATGAGTTCATAGGAGATCAATTTGTTAAGGTTGACTCCGTCGAACTTAAACCCATATTGATCCCCAAAGATGTAGGCGATACGGATGGAGATGGCCTTTTAGAGATATTAGCCTCCGTCAACGATTCCCTCTATCTACTTGAGCAAAGCGCAAACGGTGCGTTCCCCGCAGAGGTGATCTACCGCAATGAAGGCAATGGATTTTATGCCGCCAATCTTGCTGATACAGATGGAGACAATGCAACAGAGTTAGTTGTCAAAGATTTTACGGACTATTTCATTTTTGAGGCCTCCGGCAACGATTTTTCTCAAGCAGCTACCTTAGCAGACACCACAGGAGATTACTTAGGTTCGGTGTCCCCGCGTTCCGTGACACGGGACTTTGACGGAGATGGCAAACCCGAAACTGTTTACGGAGATTTTGATGGCGACTTTACCATTTATGAGCATCAAAACGGAGACAATTATCGCAACACCTTTCTCAATCGCTCTGACCTGACCAAAGCAGGGCCCTATGTCACAGCGGGTGATTTTGATGGAGATGGCAAAGAAGAGCTTTTCATCGCCGTTCACACGACCTCCCTGCGAAACGATGATTTCGAATACGATACGCCCTATTGGTGGCTGCGCATTTTTGAAAGCCAAGCCAATGACCAATACCAAATGGTTTGGGAGGATTATCTATATGATTTAGATACCGAAGCCTACAATGCTGCTACTGCTGGCAATTTAGATAATGACCCAGCCGACGAATTAGTCTTCACTACCTTTCCTCGTACCTATATCATCGAATATGTGGGTGGAGAGTATCAAATGACTTGGTTTTTCTATGGCACCCTTTCCTCTCATCATGTGATTGGCGATTTCAATGGCAATGGTGTTCAGGAAATCGGCATTGGTCGAGGCGACTCTACCATTTTTTTTGAAAAAGATGTGCTTTACAGTGGCCCTACACCTGTTACTTCCCTGAGCGGCAAGGTACTAGGTCCTACCCAAGTACAGCTCAATTGGCAAGCGAGTCCTAATGCGACTGGCTACAATATTTGGCGTATTCGCGATCCCTTCAACAATGATACAGCCCAAGTGGTGGGACCAGTCAGTGGAACTACCTTTTTGGATGTGAGTACCACTGAGGAGGAGTATTTATACGTGCTAAGAGCGGTTAATCCCGCCCTTAATCCAAACGAAAGTGGTTTTGGTAATGCCATCATCCTTCGGCCTCACGAACGGCCTCGCGTCGATAGCCTTGCGGTAGTGGGAGATCGGCAACTTGAACTGTGGTTTAGTTGGCCAGTGGTAGATCGTAATGAAGATAAAAGTCGCTTTGTTCTCAATGGGGAGCAAAATCCCTTAGCGATTATCGGGGGAGGGCAAAGCAAACGTTTGGTATTATCGTTCCGGAACGGATTCCAACCCGGACTCAACACCTTAGCCATAGATACGACCTTCCTGGACGCAGATCTTGCTTGCCTTGATCCGATGAGCCAAAACTTAAGCTTTTTGTATGAGCCTGTAGAAGAAGACTTCCTCTACCTGACGCATTGGGAAATCGCCAACGACAAGCAAGGAGTACTTTATTTCAATTATCCCTTAGATGAAGATCAGGCCCTTGACACGGCGAATTATGCCCTGGCCCCTGTAGGCGAGATAAGCAAAGTAGAATGGGCCTCTGAGGACATGGAAGCCGTCAAGATTACCATAGAAACGGCGAAATTTGGCGCTTTGGGATATCCCTTATCCATCGAAGTAAAGGAACTATGTGGCATCAATGAAGTCTGCATAGGAGAGGAAGGTAATGTGGCGACCTTCTCGGCTCATAAAGAAGATT
>CAZHOC010000080.1:10529-10956 GCA_964534295.1 uncultured Bacteroidia bacterium
AGTGAAGTATTTGCTTACCCGAACCCAGTCCGCAATCACGAGTTTTTTGAAGGCATGCGTTTTGCCAACCTAACCCAAACAGCCACCATTCGCATCTATACCGTAAGTGGACGCCTGGTCAATGAAATCGAAGAAACAGACGGTGATGGTGGTACGACCTGGGATATGCGCGACCAAGGCAATAGACGAATCGTGCCCGGGATTTATATCTACCATGTCTGGACAGAAGATGAAAGCATCGAACAGTATGTTGGCAAGTTTTCGGTAGTAGAATAAAATATTGACACAAAAAAAAGCAGCGATCCAATGTAAGGATCGCTGCTTTTTTATTAGTAGGATGCTTCTTATAAATTATCTAAAACTTTTACCACACTACGTACGGCAGCTTCAGATTCTTTAAGTAGAGCCATTTCCTCATCATTAAGTT
>CAZHOC010000081.1:0-10905 GCA_964534295.1 uncultured Bacteroidia bacterium
AAGGTACACAAGCTCAGTTAATTAGCCATAGCCGATTTTGTCATCGCCATCGATACTTCGTATCTTTATTTTACAGTACATTGATGCCAGCCAACCCACAAGCCTAACTGCGGCCACCATGAAATTAAGCTACCCATTTACCTTTTTGTTAGGGCTATTTCTGTTTGTAGCTAATGCCCAATTAGAAGCCCAAATCTCTCCTTCACGGACTACTTCTTTTCTTCCCAATGCGGGCGGAGCCTTGTCGCCCGTCTCTGAAAACAAAATCGTCTATGATGAGCAGGGACGTCCAATCCGTAGTTTGGAGTTTATCTGGAATGAGACGGGAGAAAAGCTGCTCCAAAGAGAAATCTGGATCGAGTTCGAAAATGAAGGAGAGCTAAGTTTCAATCGCACCGATGATTATAATCCAGATGGGAGCTTTTTTAGCAGCCATTTTAAGTGGTTTGATGAACAGCAAAGGATAGTAAAAGATTCTATGTGGATACCAAGCGATACTGCCAATCCTACTGTCTCTTATCGCTTTAGGTATGAAGAAAATGAACAGGGAGAAATCTTAAGAGTGGTGCGGGATATTTGGCTAAGTACCAAACCCGAATGGTCTTTAAATAGGCAAGAAGTCTATGAGTATAATGAAGAAGGCTGCCTGAGTTCCAAAGCCATTTGCTTTACCAATGAATGGGAAACTAACTGCAATGTTGTCTATTACGAATATCGCGAGAACTGTGAATTGAAGCTCACTACTATCATAGCTTCCTCTCAAGTGCGAGATTCAACCAATGTCGATGGGAGCGAGCGTTATCAACTCACCTCCCGTTGGGATAGGCCGACCCGATCTTGGGTGCCTTCCACTTTCAAAACCATTTATTATGATCAATGGGGGCAGGATATTGGCTATTTCTCAACCAATCTAAGAGACTCGATGGAGACTGAGTTGATCCAAATCAAAGATGAGGAAGGAAGGATCATCTATGGTCGGGAAGGCACTCGATTCGCCGGCCGACCCTGGTTTTATAATTACGAATATGAACTAATCGAAGATAGCGATACACTTTTTACCTCCCGTAGATATACCCAATGGGAGATCGAAGAGCAGGAATGGCGTCGCCGAACTTGGGAGATAATCGAAAAGGAGCGAGAAGAAAATGTATGGTTTCAACAAACGATCGATTCTTCGCTAGTAAATGGTACTTGGCAGGTATCAACGGTCGAGAGTAAGCGCTACCTGAACTATTACTGCAATGAGCTATTGCAGGGCTACGAAGAGTATCTCGGTTGGGCGGATCTTAGCCAAGCCTTGGAAAAAGTGAGTTATGCTTACCAAGTCTCAGAAGTAGCCTGTCAGGGAACGCCTTCGCCTGAAAGTATGATTTTGTACCCGAATCCGACCACCGATTTTCTGACTTTCCGCTCCCAGGAGCTGCGTCAATTGACGGGTATGCCTTGGCAAATCATCGACCTCAGTGGGAGAGTGGTTAAGCAAGGTATATTTTACCTAGATGACCAAGCCTGTGTGGATGTGCGTCAACTAGCTAGCGGTAATTACTACCTATATGTAGGAGAGCGGGAAAGTCGAGCGAGCTACCTTTTTTCCAAGCAATAGTCGATTGTAGTTTTGCTTTACTGCTGCGCAGAACGCTTGTCTCATTTGCTTTCGGCTCAGATTCTCCCTACTCTATATAGAGAAATGACCTCTGCAAATCATCTGCTGTTATGAAGCCTACTACACTCCTCATTTTTCTGCTGGCCTTTGCTGCTTGTCAGACTTCATCGCCTCAAGAAGAAACCCTCAGCATTTCAAGAGCCCAATATCAAGAACAATTTTATGGCTTTTGGCTAGGCCAATGCATCGCCAATTGGACGGGCCTTATCACCGAAATGGATAAGGTGGGCAATATCGGAGAAGTTAAGACGGGAGCATTTTATACCAGAGAAGATTGGGGAAAGCCCGACCTGCCCAATATTTGGTCTTTAGATAAGCCCAAGGATGACTCAGTGCTGATTGACTTTGTCTTTAGAGATGAGGACGAAATGTGGGGGGCTGATGATGATACAGATATCGAGTATATGTATCAGCATCTACTATATGTCAATCAAACCAGCCTTTTGACGGGGGAGCAGATTCGGGAAGGTTGGCTCAAACATATCAAGCATGAGGAAGAAAACTATCTATGGGTCTCTAATCAAAAGGCCTTTGACCTCATGAAAGAGGGGGTACTGCCCCCCGAAACTGGCAGTCCTGAGCAGAATGAACATTATGAGATGATCGACGCTCAGCTAACCACGGAGATCTTTGGCCTTTTTGCCCCTGCAAGACCCGATATAGCCGTGAAAATCTCTCATCTGCCGATTCAAACTACCGCTCGACAAGAGGCTGAACTTATTTCAAAATTTTACGTGATTATGCATTCTTTGGCGGCCAGCAAAGATGCTGAGACTTCTATTAAGGAGCATCTATTTTGGAGTGCCGAGCAAGCAAGAGCCAGCCTGCCTGATAGTAGTTTTTCTGCCAAGATGTACGATTTTACCCTTGGACTATATAAATCTGACTTGAGTTGGGAAGAGGCTCGCGACTCTGTCTATCAAAGGTACCAGGTTGAGCAAGCCGACGGCTATACGGTTACTTCTCAAAACTTATACTGTAATGGCTGCTTTGCGGCAGGGATCAATTTCGCGGCTAGCTTGGTGAGTCTGTTTTATGGAGAAGGGGATATCAAAGAGACCATCAAAATCGGCGCTTTGGCAGGTTGGGATTCGGATAATCCTACAGCGACCTGGGGTGGACTGATAGGTTTTATGCTAGGCAAGCAAGGAGTTGAGGAAGCCTTTGGCCGTACATTTTCCAATCGTTTTCATATCCACCGCACGCGCCAAAATTTCCCCAATGAAGGCATCGATACCTTTGAAGCCATGGCTCAAAAAGGCCTGGCAGTCGTCGATAGAGTGGTGGAAGTAGAGATGGGAGGAAGGATTGATAAGGAAAATGATGCTTGGATCATTCCAAAGCAGTGAAGTTGCAATTAGTGATTTCCTTAGGCTTACTGCTGCGCAGAACGCTTATCCCTAGCACGCGACAAGGCAGTGCATTGTCGCATCCAAATCCTCCCCTAAATCATTTCGACAGAGGCCCAAGCAGCGGGCCGACGAGAAATCTCATTGGCTTCCATTTTTAATTAAAATTGAGCGATAGGAGATTTCTCGTCGCGTTGCTCGCTCGAAATGTAATTGGGTGACGGTTTAGCGACAAGGCACTGCCTTGTCGCACCTCTAGAGACAAGCGTTCTGCGCAGCAGCCCTCCTAATCCAAAGCTTGTAAGACCTTGACTTGGGCCTGTAACCAAGAGGCATTGGCCACATCGGCCGCGGCTTGCAACTGCCTATCTAATTTGTATAAGCGTTCGGCGAAGGCGTCCTTACTGATAATGCCCTTTTGCTCTCGCAGGCGATACAACTTTCTCGTAAAGCGTAGCAAGTTGAGGTGAACGTTCCGCTGAAAGCTGCTTACTAGGCGATTGCGGTGTAAAAACAGACGAAAGTTCTCCAATTGAAACTCCAGAGCCATATCTTCATCCGTCTCGAAATAGATTTTAAGCAGCAAGGACTTGGCGCTGAGTAGGTAAAAGACATCCTTAAAATCAACTTGCTGCAAGAGGCGTAGCGCTTCGGAATGCCGAGCTTGAGCGTAACGAAGACTGGCTAGGTTGAAGCGAAAAGCATCTTCACGATAAGCAGGTAACATCTTATCTTGGTGGTCATGCAGGAAGCGATCTACCCAATCATAGGCTTGCAGGCGAAGCCCTACAGTAACCATATTCTTGAGCTTTCTGTGGTCGATAAAGCCATTTTGGTCCAGTAATAACTCCTTCTCGGTGAGCTGAGTGAACAGATCAAATAGATATTGCAGATAGTCGGCTTCGCCTTGATTGATCTTACGCACGCAATAGTTTTGGGCGTAATTGTACATATCTGCCGCTTCCTCCGAACTAAAATTTTGGCTATGCTCACTCAACCATTGAATCCAGTCCTGATAATGCTGGGTATTTTCTAGATCGGTCAACGCTTTATAAATCAAGTGATATGCCTTGATACTTTTTTCCTCTTTTAGATGGGGCGGAAGATAGGCAATGATATCCGAGGGAATGCTTTCTTCCTCTGGGGACTGTTTCAGAATATTGCGTCTATTGAGGATTTCGCAGGCATATTTTAGGCGTGCGCTCCAATACGCACGATCAAGGAAATCTACCGTTTTGTGCAGATGGGCGTCTTGGTCCCGTCGCTGGCGAGTAGCCTCAAATATCGAAGCTTGGCGGTGAAGTTCGTATTGGCCTTCAAAATAGGAGAGATCCTGAAAGGCATATTCTTGCCATTGCTTTTGGGCTTTTTGCCATTGCCGCTGAAAGGCTTCTTCTGCTTGAATATCAGCCAAGGCTTTTAAAAGCATACTCTGTTGTAGATGCTGGTCTGCTTCGAAGCTCTGCAAGCTTAGAAATCGCTCAAGGAGTTTTTGCAGTTGGGAGAGCGCATCATAGACGGCCTGTTTGCGGTAGGGCTCCGCCGAACGGTAGAGTACTGAGTGGAGCTTTTGGTGCTGCCATTTATCCACGGGCTCTTGGATTAGATACTCGGCCAGCTGTAACAAGCGTTCCTGACGATTGAAATAAGGGGAAGCCAAAAAGTGCAGAAATGCACGCTCTTCGGCTTCACTTAGCTGCGAAAGTAGCTGAGATATACGGAAGTGATTTTTCAGAAAATTACTTTTTATTGGCTGATTATCAAATTTTTAATTAACGATAATTTAGTAAATTAATTCAAAAATGGAGCAAAAAGTACTTTCTTCCCTGCATTCTTTACTGCTATTTGGTAGTGTGAATCAACCAGCTTAGAATAACATGAAAAGTTTTACTCGTTTTATCAGCCTTTTAAGCTTCTTCCTTTTGCTATCGATGAGCCTACAAGCCTCGCATTTCAAAGGCGGTGAAGTGACTTACGAATCTTTGGGCGGTTGCAACTATCGCGTTATAGTTACCGAATATTATGACTGTAGTGGACTCATCGTTACGCCTACCCAACCGACCGGTAGCATTGAGTTTTATGATGCTATGTCCGTTTCAAATACAGGTACTGCTCTCAATGGCTGGACCTTGGTAAGTGATACTGAAGTAATCAATCTGGCAGGCTCTACTGCTACTAGCTGTAATGGTGGCTCGGCCTTGGGCGTGCGTCAAATAGTATTTCAAAGAGACTACGATCTTTGTGGTATCTCAGCCCCTATCACCATCAGCTTAGATGCTTGTTGTCGTACGGGGACTATCACTAATCTAGCCAATCCTTCTTTGCAGGATTATCAATACAGTGCAGAGATTATCAATACCACTATTGCCAATAATAGCCCGGTTTGGTTAGATCCCTCCTTTACCATTGTCCCTACCGCATCCAATTTTTATGCGACTCAAAAGAGTTTAGCTGCCTATGATGCAGAAGGTGACTCGCTGGTATACACCCTTGATAATGTTTATTCGGCTTTGGGACAGCCCATTAGCTATCAACCCGGCTATAGTTCTACCTCTCCATTTGGGCCAAACGTAATGTCTTTTATTACCGATGCTGGTAACCTCATCCTGTATAATTTTATGGGGATCAACATTGGTGAATATGTTGTGGGCATTTCGGTAGAGGAATATCGTGCTGGGGTTCTTTTAAGTAGAAGTCGTCGCGATCTTACCATTATCGCAACAAACTTTCCATCGGGTTATGCTATCCCGATCATAGATCATTGGTCCAACTCTCCCACTAATGGTTCGTATCTTGATTCAACTATCATTGCGACAACAGTTGGGGCGAACCTAAGTATCCCATTAAGCTTAATTTCAGCTAGCACCACCAATAATACCTATATGACTTGGAGTCAAAATCTGCCAGGTGCTCAACTTTATGAGATGCCTAGTAACACTCCGGTTGATACCATAGTGGCTGTTAATCCCCAAGGTGAACTACGCTGGACCCCTACAGCCCCAGGAAGATATGCTTTCAATATTAAGCTTCGTGATGAAAACCAACCTGTATGGAATATGTCTGATGTCTCCTACATCATCACGGTTAGTGGACCCTCAGTGCCTCCATGCAACATCTCTGTCGACATTGGCCCTGATACAGTAGATATCTGTGAAGGAGACTTCGCACAACTCAATTCCTTGATCTCAGGTGGTGTTTTCCCAGTAAATTACCTTTGGAGCACCGGTGAAATTACCCCTAATATCCAAGCAAGCTTCGAGGGAACCTATATCCTACAAGTAACCGATGCTAACAATTGTGATGCTTGGGATACAATCTATGTAAATGTAGATACAGTTAGTGTAGATATTGGAGCCGATACGGTATTGATTTGTGATGGTGATACGGTTCAGTTTAGCGCCAATGTCACTAGCGGTACCGTCGTTTCCTACCTTTGGAATCCCGGTGGTACGACTTCTGCTACCTACTCCACTCCCAATACTGGATTGGTAGACCTCACCGTTACAGACGCCAACGGATGTACTGCTACGGATACGGCAGTGGTCGCCTTCTCGCCTTACTGTGTCTGGCCAGGGGATGCTGATAATGACCTCATTGCTGACAATAACGATCTCCTAGCCATCGGCCTTACCTACGGGGATACCGGTCCTGTGAGACCTGGTGCTACACTCAATTGGGAAGCACAACAAGGCTCGGCCTGGGCGACTTCTCTGCCAAGCGGTACCAATGCGGTCTTTACCGATACGGATGGCAATGGCATCGTCAATGATGATGATACCCTCGCGATCAATCTCAACTATGGGCTAACCCATCAAAAAACCAATACCGAGATGGCCGGTGCTGGGGATCCATTGCTCTTCTTGGCTGCGGTCAATGATAGCGTATCCGCTGGCGAAACCGTCAATATCTCCATCAACTTTGGGGTAGATAGCCTTCCAGCTGATAGTATCTATGGCCTAGCCTTCACGATCCAGTACAACAACGCAGTGGTAGATTCATTCTCCGCGCACGTCAGTTACAATGGATGGTTAGGTACCTACGGCACCAATATGCTTGGTATCCAAAAAGACTTCTACCAAAATGGGGAAGTAGATGTAGCTCTAGTTCGTAAAGATCAGCAGATTGCTAGTGGCCATGGTATGATCGCCAACTTGAGCATCGTCATGATAGATGATATTGCTGGCAAGACTGCCGCCGCCGAAATTCTAGACCTAGATTTGATCGACGTACGAGTGATTGGCTTGGATGGCGAAGAGATTCCAGTCAATACCGAAGGTACTCAAGTGGTAGTAAGCTCTGCAGGTGTTAATTCCATCTTGGACGATCTCGCCAAGCAGATTCGCATCTATCCTCAGCCCGCACAAGACTTAGTATTCATTGAGTTAGATGAACCACAAACTTGGGAAGCTACCCTTTTCACCCTTTCTGGTCAGCAGATTAGTTCTGTGAGCAGCCTGCGGGGAACGCAAGAGTCGCTCGATTTGAGTCCCTACGCCAACGGTTTGTATATCCTGCGTATCAAAACCAAAGCTGGTACGCTCAGCAAGAAAATAATGATTGCACGATAAGCCCTAACTAGAAAATGCAATCGTAACGACCCAAGCCTAATTTATTAGGTCTTGGGTCGTTACACGTTCTTTGTGTTCCGCAACGCTAATAGGTTACTTACTCCTATTGGCGTTTTTTTTATAGCCGGTATTGGACAGGATTTGGGTTTGGATTACTCCACGATAGCTATCGGGAGCGCGGAACGATTATCCCCGGTACGCGACAAGGCATTGCCTTGTCGCTGCTAAATCCGCGACTGATAAGTATAAAGCTCAAAGTATCGGCCTTTCTTTTCGATGAGTTCATCGTGGGTCCCGCGTTCTGCGATGCTACCCTCCTCTATCACCAAAATCTGATCGGCCTTGCGGATGGTACTCAAGCGGTGAGCGATGACAAAAGTGGTGCGACCTTCTAGCAAATCATTGAGACTCTGCTGGATATATTTCTCGCTTTCGTTGTCGAGATTGGAGGTGGCTTCGTCTAATACCAATATCTGTGGATTAGCCAAAATCGCCCTGGCAATGGCGATACGCTGTCTTTGTCCGCCAGACAATTTGACGCCGCGTTCCCCGATTAGGGTCTCTAAACCCTCTTCAAAGCGGTCAGAAAATTCGTTGACATAGGCAGCTTCTACGGCTGAGCGTAACTCTGCTTCAGTGGCCTCAGGACGTGAAAAAAGAATATTGTCTCGGATCGTCCCTTCAAATAAGAAGTCATCTTGCAATACCACCCCCAACTGGGCGCGATAGCTGTCCAAGGTAATCTTGGTCATGTCCTGCCCATCGACCGTGATGAGTCCTTCGTCCGGATTCAAAAAGGAAGCAGCTAGTCCTGCCAAAGTAGTTTTTCCTGAACCTGAAGTCCCTACCAAAGCCGTAACTGAACCCGCCGGAGCATCAAAACTAATGCCGTGTAAGACCTCTTTATCTTCCTCATAACCAAAGCGAACGTTTTCAAACTTGATGTCCCCTTTTACGCGTCCCACTTCGATGGTGCGATTAGGATCTTCGTTTTCTCGCTCCATATCCAAAAGCTCTTGGGTACGATCTAAACCGGCCAAGGCCTCAGTCAGCTGACTCCCAATATTGCTCATCTGGATAATAGGGAAAACCAAAACCGCCAAAAAGAGCACAAAGGAGAGCAAGGTTCCTACCGTCAGCGAACCATTTTGGATCATAGGACCAGCTACGGCCATAATTGCGATGGTCGTAACGCCAGCCAAAAAGGTACCTAGACTACTCACAAAAGCGGTGGTAGTAAGGGAACTTTTGATGTTTTCAAAGAGTTTAATCACCCCTTTTTTGAAGATACTCACCTCTTGGTCTTCTGCATGGAAACCTTTGATCACACGGATACCGCCCAGTGATTCGGTCAAACGTCCCGTAACTTCTGCTTGGATCTGTCCCCGCTCCCTGAAGATCGGCCGAATTTTGGCAAAGGCTCGAAAGGAAACCACCCCAAACACGATCAATGGTATCAAGGATATGGCGGTCAATTCCCAGCTGTAGTAAATCATTACTCCCAGTGCCCCAATCGCGGTGATGATTCCACCAATCAATTGAGTAAATCCTGTACCGACTAGGTTGCGAACACCCTCAACGTCTGTCATGACGCGAGATACGAGATTGCCACTTTTGGTATTATCAAAAAATCGGATCGGTAGTCGCAGGATTTGTTGTTGCACTTGCGAACGAAGTTCCGCGATCATGTATTGGGCTTCAACGCTCAATAGTTTGACCAAAAAGAAAGAGGTCAAAGATTGTATCGCTACCGCCAAGACGACCAATCCCAACAGGGGATATAGCATCTCAAACTCGCCTTTGCCGACTACTTCATCGAGTAGATACTTAGGCGAATAAGGCAAGACAAAACCAGCCAAGCGGCTGATGAAGACCAAAAAGAGGCCAAATCCCAGCAGTTTCCGCCGCGGCCAAACGTAAGTGCGCAGTACCGCTTTGAGGGTGGTGCGAGATTCTTTTTTAGGAGTAGAGGGTTTGCTCATAGTTCATGTATGTCTTAGTACCCGATCAACCCATTGGGCTAGTGAAAAGTGACAATCGGACCTGCGAATTTCTATTGTAGGCGGAGTTTTATGCTGGCGGATCGACCATCAGCTTTGAGTTGTAAAAGGTAGATACCGCTTGGGTAGTTGGCTAGGTCTAGCTTTATTTTTTGCCGCTGCGCGGAACGCTTATCCAGTACTATTTGGCCATTTAAGTTGAAGAGTTGATATGCAACTTCTTCATAGCGATCACCCAGCTCAATGACAAAGCGATCATTGGAAGGGTTGGGATATGCTGATAACTCACTTTCAAAACTATGATTGGCTATACTTAAGCCTGAACTGACGCTAAAGCAGGCAGAGGTATCCACACAGCCATTGTCAGTTATTTCCACCGCATAAGAGCCTGGATCATCTGGGACAAAGGTTTGCTGATTGGCGGCTAGTATGGGCGCAAAATTATTGTTGCAGTCTAGCCATTGGTAGCTGACACCTGTGGCTTGAGCGGTGAGATCGCGATTGGCTTGAACTACGGCAGTGTCGATTTCGACTATGCTTACATTGAGGGTGAGGTATTCAAAACAACCTTCTTGATTGGGTACAGTGTCCTGATAAGTGCCGGAGCTCGTATAGGTGAAATTGCCACTTGGACTGGTGTAAGGTCCACAAGAGACTATCGGTATCGTAGAAGCCGTTGAATTGTTAATCTGTAAGCCTACAATCAGGATACTATCACAGCCAGCAGCATTGCTTAGGGTATCCAAATAAGAACCCGAACTTGTCCAAACATAGTTGCCACTTGGGCTGACGAATGAATCACAAGCGGTTTCAAAAATAGTCTCTGTACTGCTCATCCCGATGACCAAATTGATGGTAATCGTACTGTCGCAGCCAGCGCTATTGGGAATGACGTCTTGATAGGTACCCGAAACGCTCCAAGTGTTCATGCCACTAGGGCTGGTATAGCTCCCGCAAGCAATTTCTGAAATCACGGAACCTGTATTGCTGTTGACAGTAAGATTGATCGTAATGACGCTATCACAACCCGCCGCATTGGCGATGGTGTCTTGATAGGCACCCGACCCCAATAGCGTCTGACCGCTTGGAGTGATGTAGAAATCGCAAGCCGTTTCGGCAATCGTATCGAAGGTGGTGCCACCGATATTGAGGTTGATCGTCAAAATACTATCACAACCCGCTGCATTGACAATGGTATCAGCATAGGTGCCGCTGGTGGTAAATACAAAATTGCCACTTGGACTGGTATAAGGACCACAGGAGGTAGCATTAATCGTACTCGTGCTGCCCGTACCGGGCGTCAAAGCCACGCCTTGCACCCAATT
>CAZHOC010000082.1:0-10901 GCA_964534295.1 uncultured Bacteroidia bacterium
AACCTCCTATCGCTACAATTTTGAAAAAGCGACCTTTACGCTCACCGATGGCGAACGCATCGAAAGCATCATCAAACGCTATCGCGCCCGAATCGAATATGTCTATAGCCTCAGCCCGCGTTGGTCGGTGGGTTTTAATGGCAGGATAGGCTCTTCTACCTTTGGCAATACGGATTTAAGTGCCCGGATTAGACCCGCGATAGAGTACAATATCTTTCCCTACGAAGAAGCCCAAACCCGCCGCTTTACCATCAACTACTCTATCGGTCCGATCTATTACGACTATACCGACACCACCATCTATGACAAGCTTGAAGAGACAGTATTCCGGCACGGGCTTGAAATAGAATTTAACCAGACCCAGCAATGGGGCAATATCTCTATCGACCTTGGTGCTGAACAGTATCTTCACAACCCACGCCTTTTCAATGCCTATTTTAATCCAGACATCGAATGGCAGATCTACAAAGGCCTGAGTATAGATTTGGGAGGCTATGTCTCTTTTGTTAGCGACCGGATCAATATCGCCAAATCTGACATCAGTGATGTGGACATCCTACTTCAAATCAAGCAGTTAGACACCAATTTCACCTATTTCAGTTATGTAGGCATCAATTATCGCTTTGGCTCAAGCTTCAACAACTTTGTCAACCCGCGCTTTTAGTTATCCCCCAACAAGAGCACCTTTATGTCTCCCTTAGCCTGGTAGCTCGCCCAGATCAGATAAGGGGCAAACAGTAAGATGCCAAGGATAGAAGCCGCTATGCCTAGCAATATTCCCCCCACAGAAAAGCGATGGCGCCAAGCGATCCAAATCCCCGAAAGCACCAAATAGCAGGCAAAGTCATAGTTAAACTGCCCTGACCAATTCATGGCCGTGAGGTTTTCGACAAAGACACTCAAAAGATTCCAGCCTTCGGCACTGACCGCAAAAAAAGTAAAGACTAAGATCCCTACTAACTGCAGCACCCATAATCCTCTTAATGCATTCATAGTGATATTTTTTATTGTTGAAGCAAAGGTATTTAGGAGCCTTCGTACTTTTTAGACGCTGCCGTCCAATCAAACTTAGCTTTCTACTTGGCTCCCATCCCCTCGACATTCAACATTCGAATTTGGGCGTTCGACATTCTAGGTGTTTCTCTGCTGCGCAGAACGCTTGTCTCTAGTTTCGGCATGCATACCGAAATTACCGTCCGGCGGACGCTTTATTTACTTCCCTCTCATCCTGAGCGATAGTAGAAGGATCTGACTAGTATTTCCTGCCTTGCAGAACGCTCGTCCCTTTCTAACTGCCTAAAATCAGCTGCCTCTTTTCGTTCTTTTATTTCCATTTGTGCAAATTTTTGTTTCTTAAAGGAAGAACCTACACCTAATTAGAACCTATCTTCCTTATGAAACAGCTATTACGCTATGGCTTTGGCCTACTCCTTTTACTAGGCTTATCTGCGCCTGCGCAGGCCCAATCCTTTGGCACCCCAGCAGTGATCAATCCAGCCGCACCATTGGAGTGTAACCCCTTTACTGTCACTTTTGACTGGACGCTATTGTGTATCAATTACAATGTCGGTCCTTACACTCAGTCTATCGTTGGCGATACGATCTATATCGATGTCAATATTACCGGTGGTCCGATCTGCTTAGGGGCACTGTCATTTTTGCAGCATACCGAAAATTTCAGCAATGTGCCTACGGGTGCCTATACGCTCAAGCTACGTTCCTATACCAACGGACAATTCAATCAGAGCCAAATCCAACCGCTAAATGTGGGTAGCTGCTGTGCTGCGGATGCCAACTTTACGGTCAGTACGCCCAGCCTCAATGTCTGCCTAGGCGATAGTATTACCTTTGATGCTGTCACCCCTACTCAAAGCATCTACAATTGGTCGCTCAACGGCCAAAACTTTGCCAATGGTACCCAGGCAGGTGCAACCTTCTCACAGATCGGTACCTTCACGGTCGAACTCGAATCTGGTGACACCACCTGTACCAGTACCTCTACCCAAGTAATCGTCGTCAACCAACCCGCGGCTAGTGTGGCTTCCTTCAATGATGAAAGTTGTCCTGGAGACATGAATGGCAGTATTGATCTCACGGTTTCTGGCGGCTTTACGCCTTATACCTTCAGTTGGTCCAATGGTAGCACCATGGAAGATCCCGCCAATCTCAGTGCCGGCACTTACAGTGTCTTAGTAACAGATAGCGAAGGATGTACCGCCAACCGCACCGTCAATATCGGAGTAGGCGTTCCGGTAACGGCCGCCTTTATGAGCACGGATACCAATATTTGCGCTGGTGGTACGGTCAACTTTACCGATATGAGTACAGGTGCTAGTAATTACACCTGGTACCAAGACGGCATCCTAGTCAATCAGACGCAAAACCCTATGCTGAGCTTCGCTAATAGTGGTACCTATTCCATCCAATTGGTTTCTTCCAACGTCACTTGCGACGACACCGCCAGCATACAGGTCAATGTCTTTGATCCTCCCGCTCTTACCGCCATGTCGGTTGATGAGACTTGCCCCAATAGTCAAGATGGTTCCATCGACTTGATGCTCAGTGGAGGCAGCAGTCCCTTTACTTATTCATGGTCCAATGGCGCGACTAGTCAAGACCTAACGGGCGTAGGCACAGGCAGCTATACCGTCAATGTTACCGATAGCCTCGGCTGTCAAAGCAGCCAAATGTTTACCGTCAACATAGGCGCAGGGATTACTGCCGCCTTTACGCATACTGATTCTACCGCCATCTGCGCAGGTCAAAGCATCGACTTTACCAATACCAGCAGTAGTGCCACCAGCCTGACTTGGACCAATAATGGACAGGTATTTTCCAATATGGGCAATCCTACTCAGCAATTTGACTCCGCAGGGGTCTTTTTGATCCAGCTAGTAATAGACGATGGCGTTTGTAGCGACAGTACCGATCTGAGCTTTACAGTTACGGCTGCGCCGAACGTCAGTGATGCTCTCAGTGATCCTGTTTGCCCAGGCGATATGAACGGCATGATCGATCTTAGTCTGAGTGGAGGCGTAATGCCTTACACCTACGCTTGGTCCAACGGTGAGACAACGGAGGACATCAGCGGGCTCGATAGCGGCCAATACAGCATCCAAATCACCGATGCAGTGGGCTGTGTAGTCGAAGACACCTTCAATCTCGACTTGCTGGGTGGTCTCACGGCTGCCTTCAACATCACCACTGGCGGTTCTTATGTGCAGCTAGATGATCTTACCGATATTACGGCCGTCAGTTGGGCTTGGGACTTTGGCGATGGCAACACTAGCAATGATCAAAATCCCCTCCACCAATATGCCTTCTTTGGCAATTATGAAGTTTGTTTGATTGCAACAGACGGCTTTGGCTGCTCAGACACCATTTGTCAAGACGTGACCATTGCTACCGCGATCGATAAGACAAACTTATTCCCACTGGAGATCTATCCCAATCCTACTACTGATAAGATCCTGTTGAGTCTCCCCGCTTCGCGGAACGCTCAAGTCGATATCCGTGTCTATGACGCGCAAGGCAAACTGAGCCTCAAAACTGAGCGTTCGGCGCAGCCGGAAATCATCCTAGACCTCCAAAGCCTCGCAGCTGGTCTTTATACCATCCTTCTTAGCGATGGCGAAAGCTATTACCAAGGCAAGGTGATCAAAAAATAATGCTCTATTTCAACAATGCTGATAGCTTGCACTCTCTGAGTGTGAGTTATCAGCTTTTTTTTAAGTACTTAGACAAAAGTATTTAGTATTTAGACCGAGGAAAATAGCCCTATATGGTTCAGAGAGGCCCTTTTTTCTATACTAAATACTTTTTACTCTGTACTTATTTTGTCGGGCTTACCAAAGCCAGGGACAATCGTTCTGCGCAGCAGTCCCCCCAAACTAAGTTTTGCCCCATAAGCCCGAGAAATTATTATTTTAGCCGCAGCAAAGGATAGTATCCTAAAAACATGACGCCTAAAGATCTTGAAATAAAATGCCTTGGGGACTGTAAGATCAGTTCTCCGGTGACGCTTTCGACCATCAAAGGAGACAATGTGCTCAACTATGTCAATGACGACGAGCGGGTCCTTTTTGATGTCAAATACAAGCCTAGCAAATCGACCAAAGCGCCGCTCACCATGGAGCTCGCCGGTCCTCGCCAACATATCTATTTTGATGCTTCTAAAGTACGGGTCGCCATCGTGACTTGTGGAGGTCTTTGTCCCGGCATCAACAATGTGATCCGCAGCTTGGTGATGAGTTTGCATTATCGCTATGGGGTACGCAAGATTTTGGGTGTACAGTATGGTTATCAGGGTTTTATCTCTGACTATAAACACGACTTCGTCGAACTCACCCCTGCTTTGGTTTCCAATATCCACCAGTTTGGCGGTACGATATTGGGTTCCTCACGCGGCAAGCAAGATCCCGATGCAATCGTAGATTGTCTAGAGCGTCAAGGCGTCAATATCCTATTCACCATCGGCGGTGATGGTACCCTTAGAGGCTCCCTCGCGATCCAACAGGCCATCGAAAAGCGCGGCCTTAAAATCGCCGTAGCGGGTATCCCCAAGACGATTGATAACGATATCAACCATATCGAGAAGACTTTTGGTTTTGAAACCTCTTTTACGGTGGCCAGTCCGATTATCCGCGATGCTCATAACGAGGCCAAAGGTGCTTACAATGGCGTCGCTATCGTCAAATTGATGGGCCGTGATGCTGGATTTATTGCCGCCAATGCGGCCTTGTCGATGCCTGAGGTAAACTTGGTGCTCGTACCGGAGATTGATTTTGACTTGGAAGGGGAGAAGGGCCTCCTAGCTGTAGTGCGCAAGCGCTTGGAAGAAAAGCATCATTGTTTGATCGTCGTAGCCGAAGGCGCGGGTCAACATCTCTTCAAAGGACAAAAAGAGCGCAAAGACGCCTCAGGCAACAAATTACACGAAGATATCGGCTTACTCCTCAAAGACGAACTTAAAAGCTACTTTGAAAGAGAAAATTTCAACGGTACCGTCAAATATATCGACCCTAGCTACATCATTCGTTCGGCTCCAGCTAACCCCAGCGACAGTATTTTTTGCAACAAATTGGGTATCCACGCAGTTCATGGTGCGCTAGCTGGTAAGACAGGCTTCGTAGTGGGACGCCGTAACAACAAATTTGTCTATCTACCGATCAAGACTGTCATCGGCGAGCGCAAAGAAATCGATCCAGAAGGTGATCTTTGGCTCAATGTCATCGAGACCACGGGCCAGCCAATGAGCATGAAAAATTAAGCCTCTATGTGGGAAACCGTCAATAATCTGATCAAATCTGGCTTTCCGCTTTTGGGAATCATCTTTTACACGATGATCCTCCTCATTATCTGGCGCAATCAAAACGATAGTAAAGCGCGTAAATGGCGCTGGACTGCCATAGTCATAGGGCCACCTATCCTCGCGATCATTTTAGTAGTCCTATTACAGTTTTACCCTCCAGTCTCCGTTGCAGGCACCAATGCCGCCTATCTCATGGTGGTGGGCCTCTTGGTAGTAGGAATTCCCATTTGGCTGATCGGCTCTCGCTAGGGTTTTTGTAGCTTTAGTGTTTAGTATAGAGTAGATAGTATTAAGTAGTTAGTATATAGTACAAAGACCTAAGGGAGTTCCATCTCCTGTCTAACTACTAAGTACTTAATACTCCGTACTTATCTGAATGGATTATGCAGCAAAAGGCAATCTTCCTCTCGCTTTGGCTTATGCTTGGCTTTAGCCTTGTGTATGGCCAGCAGCGCTGGAACGCTTCCGTCGTTCCCCCTGTCTTACAAAATCATTTCGAATCACATGCTGATGCGCCTCAAGGCGTTTGGCTCCATCTGAGTGATCAAGTGGATGCCCGAGCTTTAGATATGGGCTTTTATGAGCAAGCGTTCGGCCAAGCCGAACGCGTAGCCACCCTACTGCCGCTACTGCAAGAGAAAGCGCAAAATACGCAAGGAGATCTCCTTCAATATCTCCAGAATTTGCCAGGTGTTTATGAAGTCGAAGCCCTCTGGATTACCAACACCATCTTTTGCTACGCGAGCCTAGAAGCAATTCAAACGCTTAGCTTTCGCCCAGAGCTGGCCATCATTTTGCCTGATCCAGAGCAGGAAACCGATGCAGTCGTAGAGTCCCACTTTGCTCCCGCTACTGCCAATGGCCACGAGCCGCCTCATGATACCATTCGGGCTCCTTTTATGTGGAGTAAGGGCTTTAGTGGCTACGGAACCAATATTTTGATCATTGATAGTGGTGTGGATGCCAATCATCCGTCTCTGGCAGCAAACTATCGCGGACGTTTTGTCCCTAATAGTCAAGCATGGTTTGATACCCGCGACAACACCAATTTTCCTTTTGATTGTGGGCAGCACGGCACCCATGTAGCCGGTATCGCCGTAGGCCTCGATCCCGCGACCAACGATACTACCGGCGTTGCGCCGGGCGCAAACTGGATGGGCACTCCCGGCATTCGTGGTGGCAGTTGTAGTGCGGGACAGTTTCCCCTACAAAGCCTCCAATGGGCCCTAAATCCAGATAATGACATCAGCACGGTCGACGATATGCCAGACGTGATCAACAATAGCTATGGGACCCCATTTGATGATGTAACGGTGGCATTTTGTACGGGTCCTTATCGTCAGGTGCTCAATGTACTCGAAGCCACTGGCATTGCCGTCGTTTTTGCCGCCGGCAATGATGGGACGCAAGGTGCCAGTACAGTCAGTGGACAAGCGCATATCAATACCGATCTGGTCAATAGCTTTTCTGTAGGCTCCGTCAATGCCTTAAATTTCCGCAGTGGCTTTTCCAGCAAAGGTCCTTCTATCTGTGGAGGTAGCGGATCCATCCGCAAGAAACCAGAAGTAGCGGCCCCGGGGGCTGGCATCCGAGCCGCATTGGCAGGAGGTACCGGTTATTTTGGTCAATCAGGCACTTCTATGGCTGCTCCGGCAACAGCAGGGGCCTTATTGCTTCTCAAAGAAGCCTTTCCCGATCTTACGGGTGCGCAGTTAAAATTAGCCCTCTATTTTTCCGCCCGTGACCTCGGTCCCAATGGAGAAGACGATAGCTTTGGCATGGGCTTGATAGACGTAAGCGCCGCTTATCAATACTTAATCGATAAGGGCAACATTCCCACCGTACCCAATAGTGATCTCGATGTCTCATTGATCGATATCCTCAATCTGGAGTCAGAGATATGCGGCACCAGCATTGCTCCAGTTCTCCAACTCGAAAACAATGGCACCCAAGCCTTTACTCAACTCAAGATTGACTATCGCTACAATGATAGCCTATCTGGCCAACATATCTGGACGGGCAATGGAGCCGTTGGAAGCAACATCATCGTCCCGCTACCAGCTGAAATCATTCCCACAGGTGGCTATACCCTCGAAGTAGAAGTGGTGGAAGTCAACGGTCAAGCCGATTACCGCTTTGTCGATAATCAGGACTTTTTCACATTTGCCATAGTTGCGGATTCTATTTCTGCTCTAGCAAACGAAGCCATTTGTCAGGGAGAATCAGGCTTACTTTCTGTATTGACGAGTGGAACCGGCACCGTGATTTGGCATGATGATTCGCTCGGTGGTACTGAAATCGGGACGGGTAGTGCTTTGGTGATGCCTGCTTTGCAGAACGATACTACCGTTTATGCGAGCATTGAATATCGCCGTGAAACAGGCAAAAAAACCTATATCGGCGACGATGGCTTCTTTGATGTAGACACGGATGATGGGTTAATTTTTGATGCCCACACGCCTTTCAAGTTGAAATCGGTCATGGTTTTGAGTCAGGCCGACGGGCAACGCTTAATCGAATTGCGAGACGCGGGCGGAGCCGTCATTGCCAGCAAAGCTACCGCCATCAATCTCGGTCCTCGAGTCATAGAACTAGATTTTGACGTTCCCGCAGGGCAAAACCTACAGCTCGCCATCTCAGGGAGTAGCAACCTCTTTGTCAGTACGAGCTTGGTATATTTACCCTATGGCATCCCTCAAGTCTTGAGTATCAAGCGTTCTATCGCTGGCGGCACTACTCAATACCCTTATTTCTACGATTGGCAGATCGAATACCCAGGTACTTGTGAGCGTATACCGGTATCGGCGACAGTAGCCACAGGTACGGCCCAAGCCGCCTTCAGTGCGAACATCACTCAACTAACCTTACCAGACACCGCTAGCGTTAGCTTCACCGACCAAAGTGTAGGTGCCACAGCTTGGCTTTGGAATTTTGGGGATGGCGATACTTCCACTCTCCAAAATCCGACCCACATCTATACCTATACTGGCAGCTTCCCCGTAGCTCTTTCGGTTATTGGCACAGATGGCTGTCAAGTGGCGACTTCACAAACCATCACCGTAGGAGGGATCAATACCAATCTCGAGGAGATTGCAGAAAGTAAAATGATGCTGTTTCCCAATCCGACGAATGATCAGATGACGCTAGTATTACCCGAAGGGGTGTGGAAAGGTGCGGAGATAACGATCTACGATTTGAGTGGTCGGCAAGTTATACGACAGAGCGTTCCCGCAGGGGAAAAACAAATAGCACTCTCCCTCGCGGCGCAGGCAAAAGGCTTGTACCTAGTACGCTTGCAAAGTGAGGGCCAGCATTGGCAAGAGAAGATCTGGAAACAATAGTCTTATATCGATTCAGGCCCTAAAGCATCAAAAACATGTTTCGCAGGAGCATTTTATGTGTTTTCGTTTCAATTGGGTTTTTATTGTCGGTTTCCGCACAATCAAAAATCTCTAGGGACTTGCAGGCCCGCATAGTAGCGGATAATGAGGCTTGGCAAGATGTCTATATCGTCCTTAATGATCCGCTCGATCTAGCCGCTTTGGATGATAGCCTTCGTAAAATCAAGGCTACGCCCGACGAAAGGGCCCGGACGGTTGTCAATAAGCTCAGGGACCACAATTTGAGGAGGCAAGCGAAACTCTTTCGCAATTATTGGCACAGGGAAGGAGTACAAAATCTCCAGATGCACTGGATCAGCAATGTGCTTACGGCCCGAGTGAAACCCGAGATAGTCTACCTTTTGGCTTTCCATCCACAAGTCGAGCAGATCATTTGGATAGCTCCCATCTTCGGGGATAAATACAAAGTGGAAGAAGCCCTGACACCCGCTAGTGTAGGCGGACGAGAACCCGGACATGATGCCATTGCTGCACCTCCTCTTTGGCAAATGGGTTATACTGGCTATGGCCGAAAAGTTTTGATCATTGATTCTGGGGTAGATATTTCCCACCCTGCTTTGGCTCCCAACTATTGGGGTAATTATGTACCGGAGGCTCAGGCATGGTACCATCCCAACGGCAGTCCTAGTCCGATCGCTTGTGATCTGCACGGTACACATGTGAGTGGTACGGCCGTAGGCCTAGATCCCGCCGCTCAAGACACTATCGGCGTCGCTTTTGGTGCCAATTGGATGGCCTCTCCAGCGGTAGGCACAAATAATGGCACCAACTGCACCAATCCGGTGGTTTCGGTTGTCAATGCCTTGCAATGGGCGCTCGATCCAGACGGCGACCCCAATACCACTGACGATATACCTGATGTGATCAATAATTCTTGGTCGATCAATTCGCCTGCTCCAGGCAATGAGTGCAATAGCGTATTTAAAGGCATTTTTGATGCCTTGGAGGTCGCTGGCGTAGCGGCAGTATTTTCGGCGGGTAATATGGGACCGGGAGTGAGCACCATCAGCTCTCCCAAAAATATCGTAACCAGCCCAGTCAACACCTTTTGTGTAGGGATGATATTCGGTACGAGCCCGACTTTTCCCATTGTCAATGGTTCGAGTCGCGGACCAGCGCTTTGCGGAACGCTCAACGATAATCTTTTCAAACCAGAGGTAGTGGCTCCGGGTCATACTGTGCGTTCTAGCGGCCTCAATCAGCAGTACTTCAATTTGACCGGAACCTCGATGGCAACGCCTCACGTTTCGGGTGCAATTTTGCTGCTCAAAGAAGCCTTCCCCAACCTGATCGGCACCGATCTCAAATATGCCCTATACAATAGTGCGGTCGATCTCGGCGCTCCAGGCGAAGACAACACCTTTGGCATGGGACTGATCAATGTCAAAGCAGCTTTCGATACCCTCGTAGCTCAAGGCAATGTCCCCATTATGGTCAGCGATGCCAATGATGCGGCCCTAGAAGAAGTATTGGGTTTGGCGGGTTTGTTGTGTGATACCCTCCTCCAGCCCAAAATCGTCTTCAGCAACCAAGGCGATAATCAGATTGATTCGCTTTGGCTCGTTTGGGAAGACAATCTCGGCAATACGGACAGCCTTTTTTGGAGTGGCGCGCTGGCCATTGGCAATCAGGATACAATTAGCCTACCTAGCCAAACTTATAGCAGCGGCACCTACCAGATTGATTTTGAATTAAAGCGGATCAATGGGGGAGAGGATTATCATTTTCTCGACAATAGTCGAACGCTCAGCTTCACCATTAGTGAGGAGTTTGCGCCTGAGATTGTGCCTACACCCGATGTTTGTGCGGGCAATGAAGTTTTGCTTAGCAGCGCTGAAGGCAAGGAGCTTTTTTGGTATGAGGATGCCTTTAGCGAGGAACCCGTCAGCGAAGGTATAGACTTTGTCAGCCCGCCGCTGGCCCAAAGTACCACCTACTACGCCGCAGCAGTACAAACGTTCCCCGCAGGGAAGACAACTAACGATGGTGATCCGGGACAGTATAATATCGTAGACGAAGGCCTATGGTTCAACGCCCAGCGCCCATTCAAGCTACGCTCGGTTTTGGTTTATAGTCTTTCGGACGGGATTCGCAATTTTGAGCTGCAAGACAAGCAAGGTACTGTTCTCCAAACGATACCGGTATTTCTCAATTTTGGGCCGCGTCGCGTAACGCTAGATCTTGACATA
>CAZHOC010000083.1:0-10817 GCA_964534295.1 uncultured Bacteroidia bacterium
TGGGGGAACATTTAAGACGAACACTAATTACAATAATGTTGCTCCGGGTACTTACACCTTGACGGTACAGGATGCCAACCTGTGTGAAGAGATTTTTGGTCCAGTAGTCATCACCCAACCTGCTTCAGCGGTAGCGATCAACTTGGTAAGTACCATTCCTGCGGGTTGTAATGGGGTACTTGGCGAGATTGTCGTCAACGCTTCAGGCGGAACTGCCCCTTATCAGTTTACCCTTAATGGCGGAGCTCCGCAGCCGGGTAACATTTTCGGAGCGCTCACCTCTGGTACTTATATAGTAGGGGTGGTAGACGCAAATGGCTGTGTAGACGATCTTTCGGTAGATATATTTTCGATCACAGATCCTATAATCGTTTTAGATTCTGTCGGCCCGATCAGCTGTTTTGGGGATAGTGATGGATTGATCAGAGTGCATCCTTCTGGAGGAGTAGGACCGTATGTATTATCAATTGATGGTGGTCCATTAGCTGGTGATACCTTGTTTACAGGATTGCCTGCAGGTCCTCATCAGATCTATCTAGAAGACTCCTCTATTCCTAGCTGTTCCTTCACCCTTAATGTCAATGTTCCTACGCCGACTCCTCTAGTGGGAAGCGTTATCGATGAGAGAAATATTGATTGTTTTGGAGGCCTAGACGGGCAAATTACGCTAACGGCTAATGGCGGTGTAGCACCTTACCAATATGGTTTGATCAATACGAGCTTTAGCAGCGATAGTGTAATAGCAGGACTTGGAGCAGGCGCTTATAATTTAGTTATCCAAGACGCCAATGCCTGTCTAGATACCGTTAGCTCGACTTTGACAGAGCCAACCCTATTAGATATTCAGGGGACCGCAGACTCTACGGCTTGTTTTGGTGATGCCAATGGAGGTATCAGTGTATTCGCCTCCGGCGGAACGCTGCCTTATGAATATAGCTTTGAGGGAGGACCTTTTGTGATAGATACTGTATTTTCCAATTTAGGGGCAGGCACTTATCAGGTAATGGTACGTGATCGCCAAGGCTGTCTAGACTCTGTCTCTATCGAGGTATTTGAACCAAATCCTCTAGATGTCTCCATCAGCAATATTTTAGATATTGCTTGTTTTGGCGACTCTACGGGCCAGATTACAGCCATAGGTAGTGGCGGTACCTCTCCTTACAGCTACCGCATGCCTCCAGGAAGTTTTGATCAGAATAATGCTTTTGTGGGACTCCCTGCGGGGAACTACCAAATCCAAATCCGAGATGTAAATGGCTGTGTGGCGGCAGTAGATACCGCTTTGACAGAACCAGATCTTATCACGGGTAGTATCTCCACTCAAAATATCAGTTGCTTTGGCGCAAACGATGGGCAAGCGGAGATGCAAGTCCAAGGCGGGGTAGGAAACTTTACCTACGCCTGGAGCGATAATGGACCTCCTACTGCGGTTCGTGGAGGCCTAGGGCCTGGAGCTTTTTGGGCTGAGGCGACAGACGCCAATGGTTGTTTGATCACCTTCCTTGGCGAGATCATAGAACCAGATTCCATGGGCTTTGACTCCACAGATGTGGTAGATGTAACTTGTTTTGGCGAAAGTACTGGCGAAGTACTCGTCTCAGTTAGTGGAGGTATTCTCCCTTATACTTTTGATTGGTCCAATGGCGGTACTGATTCTGCCCAAGTAGGAGTACCTGCAGATACCTACTTTATTACTGTAACGGACAGCAATGGCTGTGAAATCTTGGATACACTCGAAGTTACAGAACCACCTTTATTAGAATTGACGGAGTTTGTGGCGACAGATGCCTTCTGTGATTGGGACAATGGCGAACTGACGATTACCATCGTTGGGGGAACCCCACCTTATCTATATGAATGGGTAGATTTTCCCGGCCTAAATACCAATGAACTCTTTGGTCTCAACGGTGGTGATAGCATCGCCCCCTATCAGGTGAGAGTTGTGGATAGCCTTGGCTGTGAATTGACCGAAGCCTTTAGTGTAGGTCGAGAGCCTGCGCCAATAGCGGCCTTTGAAACCGATCCGTTTATTGTCGATACACTGCTACTAACCAACGATCCCGTATCCTTTATCAATCAGTCTCAGCATGCACTAAGTTACTTCTGGCAGTTTGGTGATGGGACTTTGAGTGAGCTGATCAATCCGAGTCATGTGTTTGATGAAACCGGCACTTTCTCTACGCAGTTGATCGCCTACGACGAACGCTTCCTTTGTCCTGATACTACTAATCTAGATATCATTGTGATCCCACAGGGGGATGTCTTTTTCCCTAATGGCTTTACGCCTAATGGCGATGGTAGAAATGATTACTTCTATTTACCGGGTGAAGGGATACTTGCCTTAGAGTTGACCATCTTTGATCGCTGGGGACACGTGCTCCGCTACATAGTAGGCAGTAATGCTCGCTGGGATGGTACCGACCGCTGGG
Organism: uncultured Bacteroidia bacterium; assembly: GCA_964534295.1. Classification (GTDB taxonomy): domain Bacteria; phylum Bacteroidota; class Bacteroidia; order J057; family J057; genus JBCAWW01. Next base: position 2,430 of record CAZHOC010000083.1, read on the forward strand.
GCGAAGAAGTGCAGGAAGGAGTTTACGTTTATGTAGCTCAGGTAAGACTCAACAATGGAGCGATTATCAAAAAGGTAGGAACGGTGACTTTGTTTCGCTAAATGCCTAACTTGCAGGCAAATTCAAGCCTGTTTCTATGCGTCTGTTTAGTCTACTTTTGGTCTGTCTGGTTTTTAGCTCATGTGAGGCCATTTTTGGGAGCAAAACTCCCACTGATTTTCTTGATGAGCCTGACTTTACGGACAATACCATTGCCTATGTCCCGATCAGACCTGCCTTTGAAGATCTTTCTTATCCGATCGATGTTATCGCGGGTTGGGATGAATTGATCTATGTGGCCGATCAGGGTACAGAAGAGATTATTTCTTATGACCAAGCGGGTAATGAATTAGGGCGCTATCGAGTGCCTGGCCTGACTGCAATTGCCCAAGATCGGCGTTTGGAGATACTGGCGGCAGGAACCAAGGATACATCTATTAATGGTACTGATTTTACCCTTCCGGCCCTTTACCGTCTGGATTTAAATCCTGGAGGTGAGTTTGGTTTAAATAACGCTAGCATCAAAAAAACGCTTGTACATCCCTTCTACTTTAAGTCGGGGACCCCGACCGTAAGTGATGAGCAGGTGAGATTTAGTGGTATTGCACCAATAGGTACTAACGAATATTATCTCTCTCGTACAGGGCCAAACAATAGCCCGAACCGATTTGGCGGGCCAGATAACTCTGTGCTGCGCTTTAACGAAGATGATGAATTTATCAGTCCAGTTTTCGTAAGTACGAATATTGGCTTGTTTAGAGACTACTTCAAAGTGCCATCTGCCATTACCACTTTTGCCCAGCCGCCTCAGAGCCCTGCGGTAAATCAAAGGGGCGATTTTGTGTTTGCTGCCTTGGATGAAAATACGGTCCTCAAAGTGCAGTCTATCATTTTTGCGGAGAGTGAATTTGGGGCTAGTTATGAGGTTCGCTCATTTCCTGTGGGGGATACCAGCAAAGCTGAACGCTTCCTCTATGAGCCCAACCGCTTTACCGAACCCGTGGGTGTTACCATTGCTGGAGATGGAACGCAGTACATTTTCGTGGTAGATGCGGCTAGAGATTCTCTTTATCAGTTCAATGCCCTCGGCTTTGAAGGTGTCAATCCTCCGGCTGGCTCACAAAGCAATAAAGCCATCGTCGCTAGCTTTGGGGGCGAGGGGCAAGGACTCACCCAATTTAATGAGCCGCGAGGCGTAGCTTATCTCGATAAGATTGTTTATGTCGCCGATGCCGGTAATGGACGAGTCCTTAGGTTTAAACTCACCACTGACTTTGAATAGAATTAAAAAGCTCGGCCAACTGGCCGAGCTTTTTGCTATTTGATAAAGACGAAACTTTTCAACTAAGCGTTCGGCCGAAGGCCTTACGAAGAAGAAAATCGCTGCTAAAGTCTTACTCCTGGGCTGCTAGATATGCCTCCAAGCGCTCCGCTGCATTTTGACGCACATCCAACCAAAACAAGTTAAAATCCCCTACGTGATAGTTCTTCACGGCTATGCCGGCTAGTGGCAAAGGATTACTTGTCCACAAAATACCTTCATAGGCTTGGGTTGCTAAAGCCTCTTTCTTAAACTTTTTGTAATTACCCATCAAAAATCCAGCGTGCTCTTCTGGGGTGGCAGGGGTCCCATCAGCCTTCCAGTTAAGGGGATTGACCACTACAGCGTCTTTGTAATGCGTATTGATATTGCCGGGGATATAGCCTTCTTTAAATGTACACCAGCCCATGACGCAGCCAGTTTCAGTCGGATCATTGCAAACTGGCAGGCTTTGGAAAGTATCTGCTGCAAAGGGCCAACCCAGCACATAGGCCGCGACTAAGCGTTCGCCAAGGGCTTGACCATCTACATACTCTCGCAAAAGACGGATGGCGTGAATGGAACCTTGACTGTGAGAGGCGATAAAGAAGGGGCGCTCCTGATTATAGTTTGCGAGATAGTATTCAAAGGATGCTTTGACGTCTTGGTAAGCCAACTCAATTGCTTTGGCTTTTGAAGCAGTATCAGTAGTGAAAAAACCACCAAAGGCCATCTGTCGGTAGCGAGGAGCATACACCTTGGCTACCTCATTAAAGATGCTGGCTTGATGTCTGACCGCCCGTTCATCCGTAGAAGCATTTAGTTCGACATCATTGACGTTGGCGTTCCAAGCTAATCCTCCCATAAAGGTTGTTGGGTGGATGTAAAACACATCAGCCTTGGCATCAGCCTGCATTTCGGGCGTTACATTGGGCGGCGTATTATCTGCAAAGTCTTCTTTCTGGGGCAAAGCGCACCATGCTCCAGGCAAACTATAGTCTGGGGTAGGAGAGAGTTGATAGCTCGAATAAGGTTTGCTAGGTGGTACTCTACTACTGTTACACGCTAAGCTCAATAGAGCCGCCAATAACATCAAGGTGGGGACAATGCGATAGTTCATGCGATAAAGTTAATACAGCCTAAACTACAATTGAAGTCGCTTGTTTATTCTTTTGGTGGGGGCTCATTATTGTAGCTCTCACTCATCTCTAATCGATCAGTAATGATTTTGCTGATTTTCAGTTTAAAGCTTTTGGGGCGTTTTTTATTGAGGTTGGCAAAGTAGTTGGCAATGTCTTGCCGACGGGCCTGATCCACTTCCTCATACATTTCTTCTATCGCCTTAGGATCTGGACACTCATTGGCGAAGCGATATTGAGCCATTTGTCGCATGCGATTGGCGTGAAAGCGAGTGACCTTGAGATAATTGTTGAAGAAGGCGAGGGAGAGAGAATCTCTCGGAATCAAATAAGACTGCCCATAATCAATGACTGCTTCCACCTTATAAATCACTGTATCTGGATAGCAGTTATAATCCATATACAATTGGGTCGAGGAGTAAATAGAGTCGTATTCATAAGCAAGTGAGCTTTTCTCAAGGATATTGTATTTAGCCTCCAAAGAGGGCGATTCGCCCACTCTAAGCGTATCTAATTGCCAGCCAGGATACCAATACTCGATGCGGTTAGACATGAGCGCCAAGCCGCTGTCTTGCTGCATATCATAGGGTCTGGTGGAGTATAAAGCGGCACTTTGGCTTTTTTCTTTGGTGGTAAGTGGAATCTGAGGTTGACGTTTCCAGAAGACGGAATCATAAGGAAAGTACGCTAGCTTTTCGTATTCCTCCAAAGGAGGATCTATAGGTAATACAGGCGTCGGAAATAGACTTCCACTCTTAAAAAACCACAGACTGGCGATAGTATGAATCTGTCGTGCTTGGGCAATTCGATACTGCAAGTCATAAGTCATTAATCGATAGCGCAGATTGCGTTGGTTTCCTTCAAAAGAAATCCGTACCTCCATGCTCAATTGATCGATGGCATCCTCACTTTCATTGGCCAAGCTATAAAAGGGGATATGCTTAGAGTCAGAGATTTGTAGGCGCAGTTCCTGTAAGAGATCATTACTCTTTTGGATGTAGGCATTACCTGAAAAGACCGCTCTGGGATCCTTCGCTTTGAACTGATACACCATCAAGGTGTCGGATTCTATGGGTATTTTTTCGACTAGTCGAACGCGGTACCATCTTCGGATATTGCGCCACCCACTCAGATCGTAAGGAGAGCTTGGCATGAGGTCTTGCCCTTCAGAGATTGGGCTATAATTCCTAATCAGGAAGGGGAGCCCTTGATTCATGAAGTAGCTGGACTTAGGAAGGCGTAGGTTGCCTGCTTTCAGCGTCAGGCTATCGACTTCTCCATTCGCAAAGTAATAGTTGTAATAAGCCTCTAGCTGCTCTAAAGCTAGATCCTCGTCCACCATAGTTTGGCTTCTCAAGAATAATTTGCCCTGCTCACGTCCTCGGAGAGCCCGCCTGGTTTTGGCGACGCTAGCCCAAAGTCTTTTATAAGGAAGTTTGGACTCTTTGATAGAGATTTGGACTTCATTGAGTTGATAGCTAACGGGGTTGAGTTGGACTAATTGGAGCTCGGCAGTGTTAGCGCTTATGGTTTTGGTTTCGTATCCGATTTGCTTGAATTCGAGCTCTGCAGGTAGTCGGGGAACCTTGATAATAAAATAACCTTCTTCGTTACTCAATGTAGCTTGACCGCCTAGGGAGAAGACTTGCACAAAAGCTAGGGGCTGGGAATTGGATTGGTCTACGATATAGCCATCAATGGTGGTCTGAGACCAAGCGTTCCCCGCAGGGGCAATAATGAAAAAAAGTGCTAATAGTCTGAAAATGAATGGGCTGTAGATTGAGGGAGTCTTCACAATATTGGTTTAAATAATAATGCAGTTAATGACTTTAAAATCATATCAACCCCAGAAGATAGCAAAAACAAAAAAGCCTCCTGATTGCTTCGCAAAACGCTCAATCACCCATCCTCCAAATAGCCAAACTCCCCCGCCGCCAACACCTTAAACTCCTTCGATTTACAATCAAGGATCAAAACACTTTCCGTAAAGGGCTTATTACCCAACCAGCCGCCAATGTGCGTAAAGGGCGAAATAAACTGCTGCGTCCAAGCATACATATCAACATAGCTGATTCTTTGTAAGGGCAAACTTTCCCCTCCGCACTCGATGAGTTTATCCGTGCTTTTATGACAAATCGGGATAGGCTTACCCATATTGGTGGTAGTATAGCGGATCTCTTGCTGAGAGGTATTTGAATAGTTTCGATAACGTTTCTCCGAAGTAATCAAACCAAAGGCGCTACTGCCTGAGTCGTAAAGCAATTGGTACTCCTGCTTATCCATTTTGACGGGCAGCATGATCCTACGACCTTGAAAATCAAAAGCTTCAAATCCCCCAAGCTCTCTCATCCAATGTGGCCGTTCATCAAAAAGCTGGATAAACTGATTTTTGAAATCTATCAAGAGAATCCGACCCTCTAGAAAATCTGTCCCAATCGTGCCCATACTAGTCCTTCCTAAAAGCGTATCTTCTACCACATCTGCACCGTAGCCTTGGACAATACCGATGGATTTGGCTGTAATCGGATTGCCGCCTAGATTGAGAGAGATTTCTTCGACAAAGCTGCGCTGGTCCATTACCACTTCGTGGAACGCTAATCCTGCCTTCTTTAAAGATGCTAGACTGTTGCCGTAAAGAGTCGTATTAGGCGCTCCAGTATCAAACTGCCAATAAAACTTTTGCTTAAAACCTGCTAGCTCGAAGGGGATTAAGATTGCATCGTAGGGCTCGATGTAATCTCCATATTGATTACTTGACCATTCGAAATGAATCCGTTTGCCTTCCTCTCGGTAGTTGAAATAAAGCGCCTTTTCTGCAAACCAATTGGCCTCGACATATTTGATCCCGCCTATGGTGATAATGCATAGTAGGATGAGCAGCCCTAGAAAAGCATAAATGATCTTTTTTGCCATAAGTATCTTTTTGGAGGACAATGAAATACTTATGCTGATCAAAAGTCGAAAATGACTACCGCCAATAATGTGACAATTGCTTTTAAAAGGCTTATAAGAGCCTAATTGGGAGCCTAAGTCGCTCCAGTTGACCCTTGCTAATCCAAAAAGCACTTAAGGCAATAACAAATAGATCTAGGGCAATCATCCCAAAGAGTACGATCAATATGGTCGGAAATCCCCAGACTAAGCCATCCCCAATAAAGGGAGAGATAATGAGGAAGAGACAAAGGCAAATAGACCAGAGGACTTGAAAATTGATAATGATTCTTGCGGCTTCGTCAATGATGGGAGATTTTCTCCCTCTACGCCAAAGGACAATGGGTAAAAACACATTAGCAAAAGGGAAAAGGAAAAATGCTAGCCCGGCGAGATTGAGTACTTTAATAAAAAATATATCTGACTGGCTGTCTCGTCTTTGGGAGTCTGCTGCATGTAGGAGCTCAGAGGGCTCTACCTCAAATACTTGGGCCAGCGCACTGAGACTATGCCCTTTGGGTGCTTTATCGCTGGCTTCTAGTCGTTGTATGGTACGTAGCGATAAACCTGCTTTCTCGGCCAATTCTCCTTGAGTCAGTCCTTTCTTTTCACGCCATTGCCGGATGGTATTCATGTAATCCAGGATTTAAATCTTCTTAAAGATAGCGGGAATCTTGAATGATGAATATCGAAGGCCCAATTTCGAATAAACAAGTGATTGCTTTTCCTTCGAAATTCAGTAATCGAGATTCTTCATTCGGCATTCTGAGCAGGTGTCAACAAAAAAAGCCCCTTGTCGAAACAAGAGGCTTAATATTTTGGGTTATGAGCTGACCTATGCGTCTTCCTTACGGAATACTTCTACAGGGATTTCAGCTTTCACCAACTTGTGTAGGCGAACTTCTGCTACATAGTTACCAGTAGAACGAATGTCTTCGATGATGATGGTCTTACGATCGATATCGAATCCTTGTTCTTTGAGTTTGTTGGCAATCTGTAGAGAGGTTACAGAACCAAATAGTTTGCCGTCGGCACCAGCGAGGGTCTCAATTTTGAGCTCCAAGCCTCCGAGTTGGTCGGCTAACTCTTGGGCAGTCTTCTGCAAGAATTCCTGTTTGTGTTCAGCCTGACGTTTTTTCTCTTCTAAGGCGCGCTTAGCTGACTCAGTAGCCATCATAGCGAGTCCTTGAGGGATCAGGTAGTTGCGAGCGTAGCCCGGCTTTACCTTTACTACATCGTCCTGATCACCCAGGTTTCTTACCGGTTGTTTGAGAATAACTTCCATTTTTTATTTCAAATCATCGGTTACGTATGGGAGAAGGGCGAGATGACGGGCACGCTTGATAGCAGTCGAAAGACGACGCTGGAACTTCAAGCTAGTTCCCGTAAGGCGACGGGGTAGAATTTTACCCTGCGCGTTGACAAACTTCAATAGGAAGTCGGGATCTTTGTAGTCGATGTACTTGATACCCGCTTTCTTGAAGCGACAGTATTTTTTGTTGCGAGCCTGTGATTTGATGCGGTTAACCGCCGTAGGCCCAATTTCATTACCTCTAGCCATGAATGTTAGATGTTTTGCAATTGAAACAAAGACTAGCTGACTTTAGCGTCCTTACGAAGACCAAAGTTTTGGGCGCGACGCTTAGCGTTAAACTCAAGCGCATGCTTTTCCAGCTTTACAGTTAGATAACGGATGACGTTGTCGTCGTAGCGGAAGTTCCGCTCCAAGTTCTCGATAAACTCAGTGTCTGCACGAAATTCGACTAAGGCGTAGTATCCGTTGGTCTTTTTGTTAATCGGGTATGCGAGTTTACGCATTCCCCAACGCTCTACATTATGGATTGCTCCATTAGCGTCTTTGATCATAGCGACCACCTTATCTACTGCCTCTTTACACTCAGCCTCGGACAGTTCGGGTTTGAGGATGAATGTCGTCTCATACTCGTTTTGAAACGATTTTGGATTAATGTCCATCATAATGGATTTATAAGACGATTAAATTTTTGGAGGCACAAAGTTAGCGTTTTTTCTGCTAAAGACAAGTATATCAATACTTTATTTATACTTTGAAATCGCCCTGCTTATCCCGAAATTTGAAGCCCAAGGCCCGAAACTGCCATCGATTTTGGTCGTCTTCAGGACTTAAACTGCAAAAGTCTCCTAATTATCTACAGATAAGGCTTTTGACCCAAACATTAAAGGCGTGATTCCGTCCTAAAAGGTCTAAGACCGAATGGAAGAAAACATCAAGGCTCCCGATACCCAAGATCCTGCTCTACCAGACACGATTGAAGTGCCAAATGAGTCGGTACTGGATCAGTTTAGCTGGCGAAAGCTAATCTGGCCCGTACTGATTGCTCTAGCGGCCCTCGCATATGCCATCTATCAAATGATGCAAGAAGGCATAAATCCCATCACTGATGTGGATTGGACTGGACGTGTATTTGCCATGATTGGTTTGGGCTTTTTGTGTATGCTATTGCGTGACTTCGGTTATATCTGGCGGATGCGGATCTTGACCGACAAGAAGCTGACTTGGCGTAGCGCAATTGAGGTTACTTTATTATGGGAATTCTCCTCTGCTGTATCTCCCTCTATTGTAGGAGGCTCTGCCTTGGCGATTTTTATGCTCATCAAAGAGAAGATCTCTGCCGGGCGAAGCACCGCCATTGTCTTTATTACCATCTTTCTTGACGAAGTCTTTTATCTTGCTATCCTGCCTGTCTGCTTATTGGTCGTGAATTATGCGGAGATCTTTGCCCCGCTTAAGGATGCCACCTCAGTATTTGGTACTGGTATGGTGGTCGGTTTTTGGATCGCCTACTCTATATTATTTTCCTATACGACCTTTTTGGCCTTTGCCTTATTCATTCGCCCTGAAGCCACAAGTCGGTTGTTGAAGCGGGTATTTCGCACTCGCTTACTCAGACGTTGGGAAGAGGGAGGCGTCCGCACGGCGGATGAGCTTTTGATCTCTGC
>CAZHOC010000084.1:0-10771 GCA_964534295.1 uncultured Bacteroidia bacterium
TGCCGGGAGCTTTGATGGTAGTAATTATTGGTATCGGCCTAAATGCTATCTTCACTAATTTAGCTCCTTCTTTGGCAATCCAATCAGAACATCTAGTAAACCTCCCAGTTGCGAGCAGCTTTAATGAATTCATAGGTCAGTTTACCCTACCTGATTTTTCTGCTATTTCAAATGGTGAAGTTTGGCTAACAGCAGTAGTGATTGCCGCAGTCGCGAGTATTGAAACTTTGTTGACCAGTGAGGCAACTGATAAACTCGACCCATACAAGCGCATTACTCCAGCAAACCGTGAGTTAAAAGCCCAAGGGCTCGGTAATTTTGTATCAGGTTTGATAGGCGGCTTACCCATCACACAGGTAATCGTACGAAGCTCAGCTAACATTCAGGCTGGAGGCCGCACCAAAATGTCTGCCTTTTACCACGGAATACTCTTATTGGCCTGTGTAGCGCTGATCCCAAGTTTGTTGAACCTAATTCCTTTGGCTAGTTTGGCAGCAGTGCTCATCTTGGTAGGCTATAAGCTAGCTCGGCCATCCCTTTTCAAGCAGATGTACAAAAAAGGGGTTATGCAATGGGCACCTTTCATTATTACGATCAAGGCCATCATTTTTACAGACCTATTGGTAGGTATTGGTATTGGTATCGTGGCTGCAATCTTCTTTATCCTTCGCCATAACTTCATCACCCCATACTTCTTTGAGCAGCATGAAGAAGAAGGCGTTGTAACCCTTACGTTGGCAGAAGAGGTGAGCTTTCTCAACAAAGCGGCGATTCGTAATGCCCTTTCCAAGATGCCAGATGAAGGCAAAGTAATCATTGACGGCAGCCGTTCTGTTTATATCGAAATGGATGTTATGGAGGAAATCAAGGACTTTGTCCTTCAGGCTCAACATAAAGGCCTAGAGTTAGAACTGCGCGGCTTCAAAGGTTTAGAAAACCCCCAATCCTACAACAACCAAGAAGCAGCTCCCAATGAAATTGTAGTCGAACATGCACCTATTCGCAAGCGCCCTTCTGTTACGAAGGAGCTTAGGTCGTAGTTTTACGAGTATTATTCACTTGCTTAAATTCCAAAGCGCGAGTCCGGCCCGACTCGCGCTTTTTCTTTATCAAACCGGCCCAATGGCAGATATTTCGACTCTCAGTAGGATAATTTTCGGCACTCATGTATATTCAATTTCCCTAACCGCCGTATCAACGCTTTAATATTTATGCCTACCGCCCTACCGGTAATATTTCTCGCGTTCGCGAATAGCGCCTCTGATCCCCTCCCCCAACTCAATGAGGAAGAAAAGGCGATTCGTAAAAGCCTCTTAGCCAGAGCGCAACAACACTACCATATTCATCCTGATTCACATGCTTCTATTGACAGCATACGCCAGTATTTGACGGAATATCGCGATCAGGTCTGGCTCTTTCATTTTGGGGGGCACGCCGGTAGTAAACAAATTATGCTGGGCACCGAAAATGCCCAAGCAGATGGCGTCGCGGCTATGCTGGCGGAGCAATCAGGTATCAAATTGGTCTTTCTCAATGGCTGCTCTACCCAAGCACAGGTCACAAAATTATTGGAACTAGGCATACCTGCGGTGATTGCCACTCACTCACCGATTGAGGATACAATCGCGAGGAAATTTGCGGGTCATTTTTATGATGCCTTGATGGCTGGGGCGACCATAGGCGAGGCCTTTCAATCAGCCGCTAATTTTGCCGCTACTTTAGGGCAAAAGCAGCCTCAGATGCGCAATCTGTTTTATGAGGAGCCAAACGACTTAAGCGATCTTGATTGGGGGCTATTTCACCATCCCGATCGAGCAGACGTCCTTGACGAACGCTTACCCTCAGGCATGCGAGAAGAGGTTCCGGCAGATTTTGAGCCCAACGAACTCCTAATTGACAACACTTTTCAAGCTTTGCTTAAGGAAAAATTATTCGTTCGGAAGAAAAAACATAGGCAGCTTAAACTGAGACGGATGGAAATCTTGAGTCATCTGCCTGCTCCCGTCGCAGAACATCTCCGGAAGCTATTTGCTGTTAATACCGACGAAATGAAGGCAGGCTTTGATAAAATATCCCCCTTACGTCTGCGCCAATTAAGCCTAACCTATCAGGTGCTAATGGAGTTGATGAGCTTTACTCTCTTAGCCCAAATTTGGGAAGAGGAGATAGAGGAAAGACCCATTAAACTGGAAGATAGTGTCAAAGAGCAAATCTCTATATTCTTACAACAGTCTGCTACTGAACGGGATAATTTCCAATTCATTCCCTTCATTAGGAGTCTTCGCCAGGCCTTGGATAAAGCCAATATCCAATACTTTGTGGAAGAGCTGACTCAAATGATCAGACTGATTGCAGAGGATACTCCTTTTAGGCGTGCCTGTAATCACTTTGATTTTCTACAACAGCGACTCCTCAAACAAAACGACACCCAATTACTTCCTGACATAGGACACCTCTGCGTAGAAGCAGAAAAGCACTTGGCAGCCATGCTGGCCGAACTTGGCTTTCTGGGTCGCTATACCCTTGCTACGGTTAAGGAAATTTCCGTACGAAAATATCGACATCAAAAAGAGGCAAGCTTTGAGCACAAAGTGGTATTACTGGTAAATTTACAAGGAGGGATTGAGCAAGAAGACAAAACCTACTCAAGCTTTCTGGATAGCCAATCGGTGGTACTGCTAAAGAAGCCTGCTAAATCCGATGAGGATGATGAAGAGGAGGAAGATTTTGAGGATGAGTTTGATGTAGAGGAAGATGAGTTTGCAGAGCAAGTATACCAGGAGAAAGAGCAATTTCTTAGTTTGTCTCCCTTCATCATAGACGAAAACGCATTTATAGAAAACAGCGACGTCTCAAAACTCTATTTTTTGCATCATCGGCAAAGTAGTTCGGGTGCCTGGGTCTATCGTTGGGCTTATAAACCAAATGATCCGGTCTTAACTGTCCCTGACAAAAAGTTCAAGGTAGTGGAATGGCAAATAAAAGCCTTCCTAAAAAGCCTAAAGCCAAATTCCCAATCCGAATCACCCGCTTAGCATGAAATCACCCTTCAAATTTCTGGATGCTTATACGCGGGAGGATCGAGATCAATTTTTTGGTCGAGAGGAGGAAATCGCTCAGCTCTATCAGCTCGTCAATCAAAATCGTTTGGTCTTGCTATATGGACCTTCGGGGACTGGTAAGACCTCGCTGATTCAGTGTGGCTTAGGGAATCGTTTTGACTCCATCGACTGGTTTCCGCTTTTTATTCGCCGCGGCAATCACCTTCCTCGCGCTCTACAAAACAGTTTAGAACAAGCTGCAAGTTTTAAACCAGAAGGAGCGTTCTGGGAAGCAGATAAAAACGATGAGAATCCGCTCATTGAATTGATCGAAGATGTCTTCGCCGAATACCTCCGTCCTGTCTACCTGATTTTTGATCAGTTTGAGGAGCTTTTTGTTTTGGGCAGCGATGCTGAACGCGAAATCTTCGTGCAGGCAATGGTCGATATTTACAAGGCTAAACTTCCGTGCCGCTTACTATTTGTGATGCGGGAAGAGTATCTAGCCCATCTCTACGAATTCGAAAAACGTATCCCTAGCCTCTTCAAACGTCGATTAAGGGTGGAGCCTATGAGTGCTAGGCAAGCGGCGGGAGTAGTGGCCCAATCCTGCGCTCGTTTCAATATAAAGTTTGAAAAGCCCAAGCAGAACCCTCAGGATATCATCAGCAAAATCTCTGCGGGGCGTTCTGGGGTAGCACTCCCCTATTTACAGGTTTATTTAGATCGGCTCTATCGTGAAGACTTTGCTCGGACCTTTCCACAGGGTTTTACTGCTGCGCAGAGCGATTGGCCCGAGCTAGAGTTTACCAGTGCAGAAATTGAAGCTTTTGGAGAGATAGGCGACGTCCTTAAGGCCTTTTTGGCGGAGCAGAGTCAGCAAATTCAAACTGAGTTATCAAGCCAAGACAAGAACCTACCCGAACGAGCCGTGCGTAGAGTGCTCAATAGTTTTGCCAGCCTTCAAGGGACTAAGATTCCTCAGCTACGTTCTGAGCTTAACTTCAGCTTCCTGAGCGATGCTCAGTTGGACACGATACTCAAACGGCTGGAACAAGCTCGAATCCTGCGAGAGGAGGAAGGCCGCTACGAATTGGCCCATGATACCCTCGCCAGTGAAGTGGCCGAGCAGCGCAGTGGCCAAGAACAAGCATTATTGGAGATAGTAGAACTGGTCAAAAACCGCTCCCAAGCCTTCGAACGCACCAAGACTTATCTCGAAAGCCGAGAACTCGAGCTAATCGCGAACTACGAAGGAGCGTTGCGCGAAGAGCAAAAACTAAAGGGAGATGAGTGGGACTTTATCAAAGCTTCCACCGATAATGCCAAACGTAAACGCCAACGCAATCGCTTGATTACTTCTGGGGTGATTGCAGTGCTCAGTATATTTCTCGCTTTTGCGGTTTGGCAGAGCTGGGAAGCGAGTAAAAGCGCCGAAGAGGCGGCTCGCAAAGCCAAGGAAGCCACCAAGGCCCAGCAAGCGGCCGAAGCCGCCAATCGAGAAACTCAAGGCGCCCTTCTCAATTTCTATGAAAAAGACATGGAATTACTACGCGCTGATTCTCTCAAGGCAGAGCAAGCGGTGGCCAGTGGCCAAAGAAGCGAGCTGCCACAGAGTATGATGCAAAGGCGCTATGATGACTTGCAAGCGATAAAAGATAAACAGGCCACCCTTCAGATAACCATAGATTCGATTGGCAGCTTGATTGATTTAAAATAAATATAGCCTAATAAGGGGGAGAAAAAGACTTAGTCAAAGCCCATGAAAAGACCCATTATATTCCTATTTCTCGCTTGCCTGAGCTTATCCGCCTTCGCCCAATCCAATTGCGAAGATGCCGCTGAGATCATCCGCCTCGCGGAACGCGACCTTGCCAACCGTACCTATGAGCGAGCCATCAACCGCCTGCTGGATGCAAGGGATAATTGTGCCGCGAAAAAGGAGCAAGTCAATCGCTTGATCAAGAAAGCCTTTCAGCAAATTGAGGGAGAGAAGCGTTCTGCACAGCAGGCCCAAAAAGAAACACAACAAGAGAAACAGCGTGCGGATTCCTCTCTTCTCGTCGCAAATAAGGTGTTGAGTCAGCTATACTTCTATAACGACAGATTTGGTTTGACCCTCAAAGATGTACGGAAAGAATTCGATGATCCCCTCAAATACCGCTATGGTTATATCGATCGCAAAGGCAATCCCTTAATTGCTTTTGAGTTTGAAGAAGCGACTCCCTTTTCCAATCTTGATGGCTTTGCGCGTGTAAAAAAGGAAGGCCAAAAATATCTCCTAGATACCACAGGTGTCATCTATCGTTTAGCAGAGAGTCTAGCCGAACTTGACGAGCAGACCGAAGCTTTAGATTTACATGAGAACTTAACAGAAGGTATTCCAAGTAATATTGGGAGTTATCCAAAGCTTAGGGCTTTGCTTTTGTATCAGACCGGGGATAAGCAAGGTCCCATTAAGTCCTTGCCAGCTTCCTTTAGCCTATTAAGCCAGCTAAGGCATCTTGACCTCCGTAACAATCAACTCACAAGCCTAGAAGCGAGCTTTGGAAATTTAAAACAGCTACAAAACCTCAACCTCAACAATAATCAACTTACAGACCTACCGGAGGAATTTGGAGAATTAAAACAATTAAGAAGCCTTGATCTCAGTAATAATAAACTAATAGGTCTACCCGAGCGCTTCGGAGATCTAGGCCAACTACAAAGCCTCAACCTTGGTTTCAATCAACTCAAAAACTTACCCCTAAGCTTCCCCCAATTAAGTCAATTGCAAAGGCTTGACCTCAGTGCGAATCCCCTCATCAGTTTACCCAAGAGTTTTGGAAATTTAACGGAGCTAAGAAGTCTTGAACTCATTGCTAATCAGCTCACTGATTTACCAGATAGTTTCGGCAACTTGAGCCAGTTACATAGTCTTTATCTAGGAGGCAATGAGCTAAATGCGCTGCCAAATAGTTTCGGTAATTTAGGCCAATTGGAAGAGCTAAATCTCATCGCCTGCCCACTTCTTTCCTTACCCGAAAGTTTTGGAAACTTGAGCAAGTTGAAAAGGCTAGATATCAGCATAACGGAACTCACAAGTTTAGATGCAAGTTTTGGTAGTTTAAGCCAATTACAAATCCTCTACCTCCCACAAAACCAGCTCAAGAGTTTACCTGAAGAGATTTGCGATATAAAAGATTTGAAGATTAGGGAATTTCCTAATTACCCTTTCGGAATAGAAGAAAATCCCCTGCTTGAGTTACCTGATTGCTGGCTAGAGAAACACTCTGAGCAAGATTTGGTAGACTTTGCCAGCTTATGCATATCCGACAGCCTATACCATGTAAGCTGGCAAACTTTAGATAATCTCCAACAGAGGTTTCCTGAGCGCTTCGCGCTAGAGAAAAAAAGATTTGAAGATTTAGTAGGTAAGCTAGAGGTAGAAAATGAGGACTTAGATAAAATCCGAGTAATGCTAAACTAAGCATCTTCTTGAGCTCAAACCCTAAACTTAAACAAGCACAAAGACACAGACTAGATATCAGACATGCATAAATACCTTTTCATAGCAATTCTTTGTTGGTATTTCCCCCTCCAAGTCCAATCCAATTGCGAAGACGCAGCTGAGATCATCCGCCTCGCGGAACGCGACCTCGCCAATCGCACTTATGAGCGAGCCATCAACCGACTACTGGATGCGAGGGATATTTGCACTGCGAAAAAGGACCAAATCAATGCCTTGATCAAAAAGGCATTCCAACAGATTGAGGCGGAAAAGCGTTCTGCGCAGCAGGCCCAAAAAGAAGCCGAAAGGGCTAGAGAGCAAGCAGAAATAGAAAAGGCCAAGGCCATAGAAGCAGAGCAAGAAGCGCAGACACAGAAAGAGAGAGCCGAACGCGCGCTGCTGAGGGTGGAAACAGAAAAAATCAGAGCTGATTCTTCCCTTGCCCTGGCGAATCAGGTCTTGGACCAGATGTATTTCTATAATGATAAGTTTGGGCTGACCTTCAAGAAGGTCGATAGTGTAGCACAGTTTTTTGAAGACAACTATCGGTATGGTTACATCGACCGCAATGGCAAGACCGTTATTCCCTTTGAATTTGAAGAAGCAAGCGCCTTTTCGAGCTTCGATGGGTTTGCAAGAGTAAGCAAAGGGCAGAAAAAGTACCTGCTCGATACTGCAGGAGAACTTTACCTAGTGGCTGAAAGCCTTGAGGAACTCGGCCCAGAAACTGAGGCGCTAGATTTACATAAAGTTCCGCTCAAAAGCCTACCGAACAATATCGGGGATTTCACTCGCCTAAAAGTACTGATACTGCCAAATGCGTTTCAAATTCCAGGTTTAAAAAGCCTCCCCAAATCTATTGGCAAACTCACCCAATTAAAGTATCTCAACTTGGTTGGGAATTCTTTGACAGATTTACCCAAATCCTTTGGACAGCTACAAGACCTACAACGCTTAGCTCTGCAGCATAATGCTTTTACAGAGGTTCCTCCTGCCTTAGGGGAACTCAAGAGCCTTAGTCTAGTAGATCTGAGACATAACCAAATCACGGAGCTGCCTAGCTTTTATTTTGATTTTGACATCCTCTTAAGGGTATACGGAGGGAAAGGAAATGTCATTAATCGAGAAAGCGTATTGAGTGTGGTGGAGGGGTTTGAAAAAGATTATGAAGCTTTCTTTGCTTCCGATATTGCAAAACCAGAGCATTTGCTTGAAGTGGGCGCTCGCTT
Source organism: uncultured Bacteroidia bacterium (assembly GCA_964534295.1). Lineage (GTDB taxonomy): Bacteria > Bacteroidota > Bacteroidia > J057 > J057 > JBCAWW01. The sequence continues at coordinate 7,761 of CAZHOC010000084.1, forward strand.
ATGGGGATTGGCCAATTTGGCGGATTTTTCTGCGGAGGAGTTTATCAATCTGAGGAAATCACTCCTTAGCTTCGCCCAAGCTTGCTATGAACGCTATCCAGAAAATGATGATATCGTAGCTTTGTTGGGTTACAGCCATCAATGGTTGGCAAATATTTATTATCGATTGGACCAACTTGACAACTCGATTCAGGAAACCCATAAGATGGTCCAGCTATGGGAAAATCGCCGACAGACAGCTGCACCCACCCTCGATTCGGAGCTTGAACTGACCTACGCTTATGAACTATTGGCGCGTGCATATAGTAAAGCCGATTATGCGCAGTCTATGCCCTATATCCAAAAGTGGTTAGCCGTCGACCAAAGCCTCTTAGAGCAGTATCCCAAGGCGACGCGCGTTTATGAGGATTATTATGATGCCCTCCAACTTCAAGCCCAATATTCCTTATTCTTAAAAGAGTATGCAACAGCCGAACAGGCCGCTCAAAAGGCTTTGAGATTTAAGCGGGATCTAAATTACACCCACACCTTTTTGATTAGAGCTTATATCTTGCAGGGTAAGCTGGAAGAGGCCAAAGCGCATTTTGACCAAATCAACGCCAGCAATTCAATGGTGTCCGAGGAGGAGAGCTGGAAGCAGGCTCTTTTGCGGCAACTGGCAGGTATGGAAGAAGAGGGTATATTTAAAGGAGATAATCCCAATGTGCAAGCATTTAGGGCTTTTTTGGCGACGCGTGAATAAAAAAGAAAGGTCATGAAAGCAAGTTATTGGCTACTGAGCTTTTGCTTAATTATCTCGATTTCGACTTTGAAGGCCCAAAGCAATTGTGAGGATGCGGACCAGATTATCCGCCTCGCGGAACGCGACCTCGCCAATCGCAGCTACGAGCGGGCAATCAACCGTCTCTTAGACGCAAGGGATATTTGCGCCACCAAAAAAGATCAGGTCAATCGCTTAATCAAAAAAGCATTCCAACAGATTGAAGGAGAGAAGCGTTCTGCGCAGCAGGCCCAAAAAGAAGCCGACGAGCAGCGAAGACTCGCCCAAGAAGCCACCCAAGAAGCAGACTCCTCCCTAGCGGTAGCTGAACAGGTCTTACAGCAAATGTATTTTTTCAAGGGCCGCTTTGGTTTGACCCTCAAAAATATGGCCGATGGATTCGCTCAGCCCGTCTACCGCTACGGTTATATCGATCAAGCGGGAGCGGAGGTAATTCCCCTCGAATTTGAGCGAGCGACGCCCTTTTCTCAAGAAGATGGCTTTGCCCGCGTCAACCAAAAAGGACAGAAATACCTCCTAGACACCTTGGGGCGGACTTTCCGTCTCGCCGAAAGCGTCGCAGAACTCAAGCCCGAAACGGAAGCCTTGGTCCTAAGTAATAGGGAAGAACAACTACCGGAAAACCTTGGAGACTATGATCAGCTCAAAGTCATCGTCCTAGGCCAGCATGGAGAGATCAGCCATTTACCGGCCTCGATGGCGCGATTGAAGCAGTTGCAGTACCTCAATCTGCGGTATAATAAACTGGATTCTCTGCCGAATTGGATGGGTCAATGGGAGCAATTAGAATACCTGGATCTACATGCCAATGCATTGGGCGGCATACCGTCCTCCATCGGGAATTTGAAAAAGCTCAAGTGGCTAGACCTGAGCCTAAATCTGCTTTTCATCCTGCCCTCCGAATTTGTGGAAATGGAGGCACTGGAACACCTGCGTTTGAACAATAATGTATTGTCTTTCTTGCCAGAAAATTTTGATCGCCTAAGCCAACTAAGAGACCTTTCCTTTTTTAGCAACAGCCTAGCAGAATTACCCGCGAGCATTGGCAGACTATCAGCACTCGAAAATCTAGACCTAACCAACAATAAGCTCAGTGATCTGCCGGGGAGTATTGGGCAGCTCCAGCAGTTGAAGCATTTAGAGCTAGGCAACAATTCCTTCAAGAAGGTCCCTGCCTCGGTATTTCAGCTAAAGCAGCTTAGATCCCTCTATTTGAATAGAAATCTTCTGGAGGAAATCCCTGCTGAAATAGAGAATCTCCAAGATTTGCGTTTGCTGCATTTATCGAGCAATCAATTGCAAAGTCTGCCTGAATCGATTCAAGCACTCAAGGCGCTCGAGGAACTGATCTTGACCGAGAATAAGCTTAGTACGCTCCCAGAAGGTTTGGGACAACTGCGTCAGTTGAGAGTGCTTAGCGCCAACTCGAATGAAATAAGCCAGCTACCTACTGAGATCGGGAATCTTAAAAAGCTAGATATACTCGAACTCAACTACAACAAACTACAAAACCTGCCAGGGAGCTTTGGCAAAATGAGCAGCTTAGCTTTCATTCGTCTCCAACAAAATCAATTAAGCAGCCTGCCCCAAAACTTTGGCGAGCTGAGTAATTTGGAGTACCTAGATCTCTTTGACGATCAAATAGAAATTTTACCTGAAAATTGGGGCCAACTTACACAACTCGATTTTGTCAATCTTACCCTCAATCAAATTAGTGAGCTCCCCTCTGATTGGGCGGGTTTACAGCAATTGCGGGTACTTTTTTTAGGCGGAAATAATATTGCCCAACTACCAGAAGACATTTGCCGGCTTTCTGGCCTCAATGAGCTTAGTCTCTCAGAAAATCGAATTAATAGTCTTCCCGCTAACCTTGGTAAGCTAAGCCAGCTTTACTCACTCGATTTACGCAGCAATCAACTAGAACGCTTACCCGCTGGGATCGGCGATTTGAAGGACTTGTACTTTTTAGACCTTAGATGGAATAAGCTGCAAAGTCTGCCAAACACTATCGGTAATCTGGTCAATTTGAATACCCTTTATCTGGATGGCAATCAACTCACAGAAATCCCTGTGGAGATTTGTCAGTTAAAGTACGTACCAGTCAAAGCCTATAAAACTTTCATGGTCGAGGATAATCCTTTGCGCCAACTGCCAGTCTGCTACCTAGAACAACACGGCCAGTTTGAACTAGAAGACTTTACGAAATACTGCTTGGAAAAAGAGTTATTTA
>CAZHOC010000085.1:0-10762 GCA_964534295.1 uncultured Bacteroidia bacterium
TATTCGGGGCTCCTATCTTGGGGGTATGGTATTGGTGTACGGATCAATTTATCGTGCAGCGAGTGCTATCAGCTAAAGACGTGAGCCAAGCCCGAAAAGGGACGATTTTCGCTGGCTTCTTGAAGCAGTTACCGATCTTCTTATTTGTATTTCCTGGTATCATTGCCTTTGGCCTGGCTTCGCAAGGTTTACTTAATGGTTTCGCCGACGATCCCGATCAAGCGCTACCACGCATGATAACAGAAATATTACCCATTGGATTACAGGGGATTGTATTGGCAGGCTTGCTTGCTGCTTTGATGAGTTCTCTCTCCTCAGTATTTAACTCTTGCTCGACTCTGATTACCATAGATTTTTACAAAAAGTATTATCCCGATGCGAATCAAAAAAATCTCGTAATCGCAGGTCAGGTGGCTACGGCAGCTCTGGTAGTTTTGAGTTTGGGATGGATTCCTTTGATGAAAACCCTGACCGAAGGAGGAGGAATCTTTAAATATCTACAAAGTGTGCAAGCTTACATTTCGCCACCGATTGCAGCAGCCTTTTTATTAGGCTTATTCTTGCCACGCATCAATGGTAAAGGAGCGATTTGGAGTCTATGGATTGGCTTTGCTTTAGGCCTGACGCGATTAGCCTTAGAATTCCTAACTAAAGAAGGAATCATTGAAGTGGCGGCTGATTCATTTGTGGCTCAGTTGGTGGATATAAACTTCCTACATTTCGCTTTGATCCTTTTTGCTATTTGCGCAATCACTATGTATAGTGTTAGCCTCAGTGCTCCGGCACCTAGTATGGATAAAATTGGCGAACTTGTATACAAGCGTTCCGCGAAGCGGGCCTCCCCAGGAATGAGACAAGATGCCATCCTCACTATCATATTGGTAGTCTTGGTACTGTTTATCTGGGCCGTCTTCAGTCCTTGGGGCTTAGGCGCTTAAAAGAGAAATAAATCAAACTATATATCAGTCATGCGTTACTTTACTGCGATCGTACTCGGATCTGCTTTCATGCTCTTCGGCTTGAATGCCTGCGTCCAAAATGAAGTGGAAGAAGAAAAGATAGTCGAGATGGAGACCGAAATGGAAGCTGCACCTGAGAAAGTGTTGAGACATGTCGTGCTCTTTTCCTTTAAGGAAGATGCAACTCCCGATGACATTGCCACTGTAGAAGCCGCTTTTTCGGCCTTGCCTAGCAAAATTCCGGAAATCAAAGGCTACGAATTTGGTACCAACAATAGCCCGGAAGGATTGGATAAAGGTTTCACCCATTGCTTCTTCCTTACCTTTCACAGCGAAGAAGATCGCGCAATTTATCTCCCTCATCCTGATCACAAGGCTTTTGGAGAGGTGCTAAGTCCTTTCTTGGAAGATGTTTTGGTAGTCGATTATTGGACCGAATAAGAATGGTTGAAGGGTTGAGTTATTGAATTTCAGAATACATAATTCAGGAATTCAGTAATTCAACCCTTCAAAACTTTAAAAGAGTTCTCGATTGTCATCTTTGGTTTCGAGCCATCTTTGTAGCAAGAGTACATTAAACTGCTCATGCTCATTGAGGGCGTGTACAAAAAGGAAACCAGCATCTTTGGTCGTTTTGCGGGTTCTTTTGTACCAAGATTGACGGCCAAAATGTCTAACCATCGCTGGGTTGACATGAAAAACGTAGCCATGACGGGCATAGATTTCGTTTTTCATGATCTTAAGTTCTCGATTGGAGAGCTGGTCAAGATCACTGGCTCGAAGATTACGCAAGGCTGTCTGTGGATAACGGCCTGGGACATCCTCCGGTCGAGCATAGACAATAGGTTTGAAGGCCGGTTCGGGTTCATAATCACTATTACTACCGCCTCTAAACATCCTTTTGCCTGAGTCGCTCTTATACTTAGAGCGCCAGTTGCTTTCAGACAGTCGATTGATGGCTACGCCACGATTGGTCGAGGAAGAGTGGATAAAACGGACGTTAGCTCCTCGACCGCTGATCACGAGGCCGACGTGATCTACATAGCCATCTTTGTTTGAATCAAAAAACACCAAGTCACCTCGCCGTAGTTGATCCTTAGGTACGTAATTTCCTTCCTTGTAAGCCGCCTGCATGGCAGAATTGCGAGGAATGGAAATCCCGGCTGCTCTAAAACTCAAATGAGTCAGGCCTGAGCAATCAATCCCGCTATAGCTTTCGCCGCCCCAGCGGTAAGGGGTTTTGGGTTTGTAATACGAATAAGCCTTCTCGATTACCTTGTCGATCAGGTTGGCGTCATAAAGACGAGCCGCGGTCAAATTCAAGTTTGTGGGGGCCACCGGACTGGCTTGCATACTGCTCAATACAGCAAGGCAAACCAGCAGGAAGCTGGGTTTCAGTAGTTTGGTCGTATCGTACTGCATAATAAAGGTTAGGATAATTAGGAGATCATCCTGTGCGCAAGCTTATATTTGAAGGACACGCCAAGTAGATAAGGGATGCAGGGCCAAAAGTTTTTTTGTAATTTTCGGACGAAAAAATGGTAGGCCACAATAAAGCTTTGCTGACCATCGTTTTGTAAAATTTTTAAATAATGGGGACCAAAATGCCCATTTGTTTGATTCAATATTTCAATTAGTCAACCCTTCAATAATTCCTCATGAAGCTTTCTGCTGATCTCGTAGTTGCTAGTCCTCCCGAATGGATCAAGGCTGTTTTAGATGATTTTGATACCTTTTTGCAGGATCATGCCAATTGTGAGCGTAAAGCTTCGGCCATGGCCATGAGTTTTGTGGCGAAGTATCCTGATCGTTTGGAGATCATTCCAGAGTTGATCGAAACGGCAGTAGAGGAATTGGAGCATTTTCGCGATGTCTATAAAATCATGGAAGACCGTGGGGTGGTTTTGCCGCAGAGTATGGGGCAGGATGAGTATATCCAGAAGCTCTTAAAGTTTTGCCGCTCCGGTCGCGAAGAGCGTTTTATTGACCGTATGTTGCTTGCCTCTGTAGTGGAGTGCCGCGGCGCGGAACGCTTCCGTCTGGTTTATCAAAACTTGCCAGAAGGAGAGTTGAAGAAGTTTTATCATCACCTTTGGGCCTCTGAAGCCAAGCACGGGCACATCTTTGTGAAGATGCTTTTCAATTACTTTGAGCAGGAACCGATCTACAAACGCCTCGACGAGATGATTGCATATGAGGCTGAAGTACTAAACGGATTGCCCATCCGCGCGGCCTTGCACTAAGATTACCAGTTCAGATATTGACTTTCCTCGTTTAAGACCTAATCCTAACCATTGGCGCAAAAAGGCGCCTTGATCGCTTATTCTTAGCCTATATTTGTATCAACAGGTTAAAGTAAAGAATGAGCAAGGGTTAGGGTGGCTCTCCCAAAATTGGGATCGTAGCCCCCTAATTTTTTTTGAGGCCATTTGAGTGAAAACTCAGATGGCCTTTTTTTATTTGAAGAGAGCTAGTCATATAGAAAAATCATTGTACGAGAATCGAAAAGTATTACTCAAAAACAAATGATCAGCCTGTGGATAAAAATGGTTCCGTATGAAAATATTACACCTTTTGTTTATTCTTGTCCGTTCACTCAAAAAAACAAACCGTTCGGCCATACAAAGCTCGAATTTCTCCATGCCAGTTCTATATTTACATCAACAGGTTAAAGTAAGAATGAGCAAGGGTTAGGGTGACTCCTCCGCATGTCGGGGTTGTAGTCCCCTAATTTTTTTGTATCTAGATGTATGCAAATTTTATTGCTGCTAGCTCATGCAGATGACGAGAGTCTAGGTGCCGGAGGTGCCATCCAAAAATGGCTCAGCGAAGGACATCAAATTCAACTTATCATTGTATCGGATGGAGTAGTGGGGATGCGGGAAAACTCCGCCAACAATCGCGACGCTTTGTATGCAGCTTGTCAAAAGTTGGGGATTGAAAATATCCGTACCCTAGATTTCCCAGATCAGCAATTCGAAATGCAGCCGCTTGCTGCTATCGCCAATAAGGCCAGCCAAGCGATTACCCAAACGCCAGACCTCATTGTAACGCACTCTCATAAGGACCTTAATCAAGATCATCGTATTACGGCAGAGGTCGCCAAAATCATTGGTCGTCCCCGAGGCAAACAAACCTCTATTATCGCTTGCGAAATCCCTAGCGTAGCTACCTGGAATGGCCAGCGCTTTGCGCCGCAACTTTACGTTCCGCTGACAGCGAAACAACTACAGACCAAAATTGAGGCCTTTGGCTGTTATCAAAATGAATTAAGAGAATTCCCAGATCCCTATTCGGCCAAAGGCTTGGAAGTAATGGCCCAGTTTAGAGGGCAGGAGTCGGGGCATACGGCCGCCGAAGCTTTTGAAGTAATCAGATGGTACGCTTGATGATCCACTCGATGGCGAGGGCATAGCCTTTCTTTCCCAAGCCTGATATCATGCCATCACAGGCTGGCGCAGTAACGGATTTATGCCGAAATTCTTCACGCTCAAAAATGTGGGAGATGTGGACCTCTATTTTGGGCACTTTCAGTGAACGCAAAGTGTCATAGATCGCATAGCTGTAATGCGTGAAAGCCCCCATATTGAGGACTAGTCCATCCCAATCCTCTTGCATTGTCGCTTGTAGGCGATCGATGATGGCACCTTCATGGTTAGATTGAAAGTAGGCGATCTCAATTTCAGGATAAGCGTTCCGCAAAGCGGCTAAAATATCCTCGAAGGTCTCAGAACCATAAATTTCGGGCTCACGTTTGCCTAGGAGATTGAGATTGGGGCCGTTGAGGATGAGAATTCGCATGCTCGAATTTACAAAAACTATTCTTCCCCAAACGGTTGCACAAATTTTCAAGCCCAGTCTTGTATCTTGTTGTAAAGGCTCAAAAACTACTCTGCTATGCGTTCATTCTCCAACTGTGCCCAAATTCTGGGATACAGTCTACTCCTTACTTTATTTGCTTGTACCCAAGCTGCTGAGAAGAAATCCCCACCCAACATTCTTTTTATCGCCATCGATGATTTACGGCCAAGTTTAGGCTGCTATGGCAATACGGAGGTACATAGTCCGGTCATGGATCAATTAGCGGCGGAAGGAGCAGTATTTCTCAATCATTTTACCCAAGTGCCGACCTGTGGTCCCTCTCGACACTGTTTATTGACGGGTAATCGCCCTAGGAATCGAGCTGAGCTGCGCAACAATATCTTTGAGGAGACGCTCGCCAAAGCTACAGCTGAAGGGGAAGTGCCGGAGAGTTTTGTGCATCTGCTGCGGCAGAACGATTATCACACGGTGGGGATCGGGAAGATTAGTCATTCCGCTGATGGCTTGGTTTATGGCTATGAAGATAGTGTGTCTAGGGTCAAAGAGATGCCTTTTAGTTGGGACGAATTTCTCTTTGATGCGGGAAAGTGGGAGACGGGATGGAATGCCTTTTTTGCTTATGCCAGTGGAGAAAATCGGCAGAGTCTCAAGAAAGAGGTTAAGCCCTACGAAAGAGGAGCGGTAGACGATCTTGGCTATCCGGATGGGCTGACGGCAAATCTGGCTATTCAAAAGCTCAAGGAGCTCAAGCAGCAGGACAAGCCTTTTTTTATGGGGGTTGGCTTTTTTAAGCCACATCTGCCTTTTAATTCTCCTGAAAAATATTGGGAGCTTTACAAGTCGGATTCACTGACCATTGCATCCAATCCTTCTTTACCCCAGAATATCGACCTGCTCTCTTTGCATGGCAGCGGAGAGTTTAATCAGTATAAGCTTGGGGAAGAAAAAGCTAGCCTGGAGCAATCCGTTTCAGATGCTTATGCTCGCAAGCTTTATCATGCCTATTATGCCTGCATTAGTTATGTGGACGCGCAGCTCGGGCGAGTCCTCGCCGAACTCGAAGCCCAAGGGCTAGCTGATAATACCATCATCGTTTTATGGGGCGATCATGGCTGGCACCTAGGCCATCAACGGGTTTGGGGTAAGCATACCATCTTTGAAAACGCATTACGGAGCAGTCTAATAGTCAAATTGCCGGAACAAGTACAAAAGGGCATGCAAGTTTCTTCGATAGTAGAAACCGTAGATATCTACCCGACCTTGATGGAGCTTTGCGGGATAAAAATTCCGCATCAGATTGATGGCGAGAGCTTTGCCAGTCTGCTGACCAATCCAGAAGCTCAGGTACCCGAAACGCATGCTTACGGCTATTTTCGCAATGGCATCACCTTACGAACGGATCAATACCGACTTACTAAATACTTTCGCGAAGCCATGCCCAATATCGAATTATATGATCATCACAATGATCCTGACGAAAGCTTGAATATTGCCGCAGATAATCCCGAAATTGTAGCGCAACTGATGCCGCTGCTTGATGCTGGCGACACCGGCCTTTACCAATAATCTCCTTCTTGCCAGATGTTGAAGTGGCAGCCTGCAATTAAAGAATATGAACGTTTTCTCTCTGTTGAAAGAGGGATGACCACGAATACGCGTGAAGCTTATTTGCGAGACATTCAGCGCTTGGCCTTGTACAGTGAGGAGTTGATTGGGAAGGCCAGCCCCTTGGAGTTGGAATTAGAGCATTTACGTGAGTTCTTAGTCTGGTTGGTAGAGGACTGCCTACTCGGCGAACGCAGCCTCGCCCGAAACATCTCCTCTTTACGCTCCTTTTTCGGCTTCCTTATCATCGATGAATACACCGAAAAAGATCCTGCGGCCTTGCTTGAAAGTCCCCGCTTTGGTCAAAAGCTCCCTACTGTCCTAAGCGTACCCGAAGTGGAAGCCATCCTCGAGGCCAATGACACCTCCACGCCTCTGGGCTTGCGCAATCGCGCCATGATGGAGTTGTTGTATGCTTCTGGACTACGCGTGAGCGAGTTGATCAATCTGGAACTCTCTCGCGTCTTCTTTGAGGAAGGTTTTTTACGCATCCTCGGCAAAGGTCGCAAAGAACGTCTCGTGCCCACTGGTCAGCCAGCCATCGAGTGGATGAAACTGTATCTGCGTGAGGTACGTCTAGAACAAAAAATCCAGCCTGGCTATGACGATATCGTCTTTCTCAATCGTCGGGGTAAGGGTCTGAGCCGCGTGATGGTTTTTAATATCGTCAAAGATCTTTGCAAGCAGGCAGGCATTAAAAAGAAGGTCAGTCCCCATACTTTTCGACATTCTTTTGCCACCCATTTACTAGAGGGGGGCGCTGATTTACGGGCCGTACAGGAGATGCTAGGGCATGAGTCAATCACTACCACGGAGCTTTACCTCCACCTCGATCGGGAGTATTTACGGGAGGTTTTTACGCTGCATCATCCTCGGAAGTGATTTAGGGCCATCTTTTGTTTGGGACTACCGCTTCGCGGAACGCTTACCTCTTGCCGCTACTCTACTGCTTTTAAAATGTACTTTGGTATCATTTCATTGGGAGGCGTGCTTTTTCCGTGTATGGCATAATAATTATAATTGCCGCCGGTAAATACTGTGATCATATCGAGCTCTGGCCAAATGCTGATTTTTTGCCCTCCATTACCTGTGGCTAGATAAGAATTGTACTCTTTTCCCTCTACGACATAATATCTATGCTTCCAGAAAAAACCATAATCTCCCTTTTCCATCGTAAAGGTTTTTTTGACCCAATCTTCGGAAAGGATTTGTTTATCCTTCCAAACTCCTTTGTCTTGATACATTTTGGCAAGTTTGATCAAATCTCTAGAACTAAGGTACATCTGACTAAAGGTAGATAGACTCGCTGGGTTTGGCTCAAAAGTCCACTTCACGCTATCGATTCCGAGAGGTCCAAAAAGATGTTCCCTCGCGAATGCTTCAATTTCTTGATTACTTGCTCTTTCAACCAAGCTGCCAATCGTCAATGCGCAACCAGTGCAGTAAGAGGAGATTTCTCCAGCTTTTTGTTTCATAGGCAAGTCTAGAGTATGTTTTACCCAATCCTCACTTTGCATCATCGACTGCTCATTGCCTTTGCTATTGGGGTTATCATTTTCACAATCCATCCCATGTCGGTACCTCAAGAAATCCTCGATCGTAATTCGTTTCTTTAAATCATCTAGATTGGCTATTTCAGGATATTGGGAATAAAAGTATGGCAGTAGTTTCGCTTTTTCGCTTTTGATAAATCCTTTATCCACCGCGATACCCAAAATCCCACCAATAAATGGTTTAGAGGCTGATCTTAGCTGATGAGGCCTATCTGTGTGATAGCCATAAAAATATTCTTCCAGTACCAGTTTGTTATTCTTGAAGATCAATATGCTGTGAATCTCCTTATACTCCCCACCAATCGTACGCCTTACCATTTCAAGGATAGGTTCCGGATTTTCAAATGCATCGGCTAAGTTTCCGACTGCTAAACCATCCTCAAGTTTTTGAGGCTGGGCATATTGGTATTTTTTAGGATCATTGTCTAGCTGTCGTCTCGGATTCATTTCCATTCTTTCAAAATCCCGGGACAACAATTTGAAAGTCTGATCATTCACGTTGTAGCCAGCAATTTCCCCAAAATCATTTCTCTCAAATACGACGGGCACATTTTGGATATTCGCAAAGCTATCTCCCTTAATAGAGCGTAGTGGGTACTTCGCCTCATCTATTACGGCATAAAGGGTGCTGTCTGGAGCTGAAGCTACGATATCCAAAGTATTATCATCGATATATTCGTAGCGTCCTTCAAATTCTAATAGCCGCTCATATTCTGTTTTTTCCACCGTATTTGCGCAGCCAGCCCAAATGAAAGCAATAATTGATAGGTATACTTTGTTCATGAATTTTCTATAATGACTGGTCGCTAAAGGAATTGTTGCTTTAAGATTGTTTAGACTATTATGGCATAGCTTTATGCTTATTTACCGCTGCGCGGAACGCTTACCTCTTTTGGGTGCGGCATACATGCGCGCACCTACAGCCGGTCTTCGGTAGCGGCCTATTGCATAGGCCGCAGATTACTTTCAAACCTAGGGTTCGTATTCAGGATTAGGTTCGCCGGGCACTGGTGCTCCGAATTCCTCCCGCCACTGCTGAAGCTGCTTGAGGAGTATGCTTGTTTGTTCCGGATAAGCTTCAGAGAGATTGATGCGCTCGCCCGGATCTTGGACAAGGTTGTAGAGTTCCAAACCTCCATCCTCAAAATATTCGTGCAGTTTCCAGTCTCCCATACGGATGACACTGCCGGGACGCGTCCGAAATAATGGATCTCGGCCATCGTCTTGGCCTACTTTATAGGCCTGCAGATAAATGGGGAAGTGCCAGATCAAAGGACGATCCATTATCTCTAGACTAGGACTTTCGCCAGTGAAGTAGGAAGAGAGATCGAGACCGTCTAGGATTTTCCCTTCGGGAACGTTTATCCCTAGCAAAGACAATAGGCTAGGGTAGAAGTCCAGAAAACTGATGGGTAAGTCGGAGCGTTCCCCGGAGGGAATATGCCCTGCCCAAGACATCAACAGCGGCACCCGAATGCCTCCCTCATAATAAGAACCTTTGCCTGCCCTCAAGGGCCATTGACGCGAAACACTGGCTATGCCCCCATTATCGGCGCTAAAAATGATCAGGGTATTGTCTAAGTCTAGTTGATCTAGCGTTCGGAGAATCCGTCCTACTGAGGCATCCATCGTTTCGACCATAGCCGCATAATGCTTTTGATGGCCTTGGCCTGCTTTGGCGGGTATGGAGTCGTATTTCGCTACGAGCTCCGGTTTGCCAATTAAGGGAGTGTGGACGGTATAAAAAGGGAGGTATAGGAAAAAGTGGGTGTCCTGCTGGGCTTCGATAAATTGGATGGCTTCGTCAGTGAGTCGATCGGTGAGATATTCTCCTTCGGGCCCATCTTCGAGGAACGATAGGTTGTAAGGAGACCAATAGCCATTTCTATTAGGACTGCCTCGGGAGGAGCCGCCAACATTCACATCAAAACCTTGGTGCAAGGGATCTTCACTGAGGTGCCATTTGCCAAAGTGCCCATTGACATAGCCGCCCGTTTTTAAGGCCTCGGGCAAAGTGAGCATACTATCAGCAAAGTGCTTGGTGTTGAGGGTGGGAATGATTTTACGGGTGCTAGCTTTCCCTCTGGCTGAAGAGCTCACAGTATAAATCCCATGGCGAGTAGGATACTGACCGGACATCAGGATAGCTCTACTCGGGGCACAATTAGCGGCTCCGGCATAGGCTTGGGTAAAAAGCATAGATCGCTGGGCCAGAGCATCTAAATTGGGGGTTTGATAATACTGGCTACCCATGAAACCTACATCCATCGCCCCCAGATCATCGACAAGGATAAAGACGATATTGGGGCGTTCATTCTGAGCTTGAAGGCTCAGAGACAGGAGACAAGGGAGGAGGAGAATTAAGTTTTTCATAGGGGGCGCTGTCCTTTGAGCATACGATCTTTGCCTTGTAAATCCTGGCGGAGAACGATCTGTTGAAAGCCTAGGCTGAGCAATAAGGCTTGCATTTCGGCTCCATAGTCTTCGTGGATTTCAAAAAATAGCTGACCACCGGGGCGAAGCCAATGAATTGAGCGTTCCGCGATGGAGCGGTAAAAAAGCAAAGGATCCTCATCAGGCACGAACAAGGCCAGACCTGGCTCATACTTTTTGACGTGCTCTTTGATGATAGCTTTTTCTTTATTGGGGACATAGGGCGGATTACTGACTACAAAGTCCAGTGCCTCAAATTGATCGTCATTAGCCTTGAGGATATCTAATTGCAGGAATTGGCAGTTTGCGGCCTCAAAATGCTGGGCGTTGCTACGGGCGATCTCTAATGCCTCCACACTGATGTCTACTCCCACTAAAGCTGAGGCTCTA
>CAZHOC010000086.1:0-10761 GCA_964534295.1 uncultured Bacteroidia bacterium
AGATCCAGATATGATCAATACCCTTTATCTCTATCTGGAGCTTATCCCTCCACCCGACCCGGATCGCTTTGAGAAAATGCACGCCCAAGTTTCGGTCAATGAAGTCATCGCTGCCATCAAAGACACCGCCTGGGAATGGGCTTTTCTTCCTCACCTCGAATGGGAGGATATCCCAGCCTTATTAGCCGTGGGAGGAGATACGACCATTATCGAAGATTATCCCAAACACCCTCTCTCTACTTACAAGCCTAAGAGTGCACGGGTAGGGCTTGTTGCCTTATGGCTCATAGAGGCAATTCGACGCATGGAAGCCAAAGGAGGCGACTTGGCCGGTAATCTGATGCCTCCTTCTCGTACCCCGATTCTCGGAACGCGCAGAGGAAACCCTAGTGGATACAATAGCCCTAAGCAGATCGAAACAGCACATCAAGCCTACACTAATTGGTGGGAAACTTCTCAAGCCGCTGAGGATCGTCAAAAAGCAGCTCGGGAAAATCCCCTACTCGGCAAAGGACTCAGCTGGATGTAAAAAGACATAGGCTTCAGAGGATAATCTTATCTATATGCGCATCTATCTCATTGGCTTTATGACCGCCGGCAAAACCACGCTGGGACGGGCTTATGCTGAGAAATTAGGCTGGACTTTCGTAGACATAGATGAAGCCTTAATCGAGCGCGAGGGCAAGAGTATCGCTGAGATATTTGCGGAGGATGGAGAGGAGCATTTTCGACTTGTCGAACGCGAAACCCTAGAAGCTACCGCTACCCAATACCGTGAAAAAGTGGTTTTTGCCACAGGCGGAGGACTACCCTGTTTTTATGACAATATCGAACGCATCAAGCAATTGGGTAAGAGCGTATATCTCCAACTCCCGCCCGAAGAATTGCTGAGACGCATCCGTAAAGATCGAGCGGACCGCCCTTTGGTGCGTGATAAAACGCCGGAAGAACTAGAAGACTTTGTCCGCAACTTACTCGCTCACAGACAGCAGTTTTACCAGCAAGCGCATCATATTCTTAGCCAAGAGCAGCAAACTATTGAGGCTTTGCAGGAGCTTTTGGGTTAAGCACCTCGCGCAGCAACATATAAAAATCTTCGTGCCGATATTGAACTGGCTGCTGACTATCCAACTTTAAGCCCTCCACGAATGAGCGTTCCGCGAAGCGGTCCAACAAATCCAAATCCTGACTTACTACGTGTACTGGGGTGGCAAAATCATCCTCCGTATCCGTCAAAAATGGGGGCTGGTGATCTCCCAAAAAGATAAATAGACTATTGCTATCACCCTGCTGCTCGTTAAACTGGGTCATCATGCGCAATTGATAATCCATGGCTCGCCAATACTTATCCTCAGCCAAACCCGCCATCACTGAGCTCGCCTGTCCACTCTGCGCGGTATCAGGCAAGCTCTCCAGCTCTCGCCAATTGTCCGTCATGACGGGTACATCATTCCAAGGACTATGCGAATTGAGGGTGATAAAAAACAAAAAGAAGGGGCTACGTTCCTTTAACACTTCTTCTCGGGCGTAGCCCAAAGCAAATTGATCCGGGAGACTCCCGAATTTACCATAAGCAGGGCCTGCATAGGGAAAATCTGGCTGTTTGAGCCAATCATCAAAGGCAAAAAAGCGGTCGTACAAAGCATAGGGAATCTTTGCCGCCTGGGTCTCTGCTTTGAGCGTATTCATCCGCAAACTGTAGTAACCCTGATCATTGAGATAACGCACTAGATGCGGATAATCAGGCTCACGATTGAGCAGGGCAGTGTATTGGGGGTGAGCATAGAGCCTTTTGCCGGTCATAAAAGAAGTAAAGGCCAACCAACTCCTTCCACCTGAGATTGGAGCTTCCGACCAAGTCGAACGCATCCCCCATTTTTGGGTCTCCAAACTACTTTCTAACTCCTCAATTAGCTGATCATATCGGTCGGCAAAAGCCTCGTCTGTAGCCAAGACTTTGCCATAAGACTCCAAAAAGATCAGATAAATATCTGGCCGTGAAGCGAGGCTATCGGACCAGTTTTGAGTGAAAGCCGTAAAATCTGGCTCGGTATTTACCGCTTGATATAGCTGGCGTGAGTCTTGCCAGTTTTGCCAGATGTGAGCACTCGTCCATTGGACATTCGCGCTCAACATGCCTAGCAACAATATTATGGCCAAAATACTCCCGCCAGCGGGCACTCCTCCCCATAGCTTAGGTTTACGGAGGAGATATCTTAGCAAAGCAAAACTTAGCCCTATTCCCAAAATTGCAGCAAGTATAAGGGGCAAATAGGCACTTAATTTCCCAAGGGATAATTCGCTCCAAAAGATAGGTAAGACCTCCGTTAGCAGACTCCATTCATGATATAAGTTGGGGGAAACTCGATATAGTCGCCAAGTAAAGAGCCCATAGAGTTGTAAAAAAACCAGCAAGGCCCATACTCCCCACCAAAGCCAAGCCCAAGTACGTTTGCCCTGGGGATTGAACCAAAGCAAAAGCATGCCAGCGACTAGCCATTCTCCACTCAGCCAAGCGGTATCTAGCACCCCATATAATGGTCCTAGGACACAGATAGCTACACTCAAACAGAGCCAGCAAAGTATCCACAAAATAGGAGAAGCTAAAATTCGTTTCATGAGGTCCGCAGCAAGGCAATAAAACTGCGTCCAAATGAGAAGAGAAGCAAACCGCTTAAGAAATAATACAGATAAATCCGCCAAGGCTCAGCTATCACAATGCTTAGCGGCAGGCCAATCATAATCACTACGGCGATAATGGGTCCCCAAGGAAATCGTTTCTCTTTTTGGGTCGGGGGCTTCCAACGCATAGAAGCCAAAACGTAGAGATAACGAATCCAACCCAAGCCCAAAATCCAAAGCGGAGCGTAGCCTAATTCATAGAGAATATGCCCAACCGCCAGCACATAAAAGGCATCGGTTTCTTTATCAAAGTATTCTCCGATGATAGAAGCAGAATTGGTTTTTCGAGCCAAAAAGCCGTCCAGTCCATCCAAACTCGCTACGATCAGCAGGGCGATCAATAAAGCCCAAGGCTGATTAGCAGGGGCAAACGCTAAAATCAAAAGTAGCAATGCAAGACGAAAGGCAGTAGCCAAATTAGCAGGACCTATGCCCCAAGATAGGTCCTGCCACTCGGAGCGATTCATCACAAAAAGACCAATAAAAGAAGCTAAACCTGCCGAAAAAAGCAGATAAGGTCGATCAAAAAGCACCGCTATACTGCTACCAATTAGCAACAGTATCGCATTCGTTCTGGTCCAACGCGTGATTTCGGGATTTACACTTGCGCCCATAGGTCTTGGTGGCTGACCCACATACTCAAAGCTCCTAAACTTAAGGCAGAGCGTTTTTCTGCGATCCAGTCTCCTAATCTAGCCTGCTCCTCCGGAGAACGCAACATCTCTCCGATTGCAGATTCCATAAAGCCCAACAAATAACTTTGCATGACTTCATTTTCTGGGCCAATGTGCCAATAGCTAGGCGCCATTTGGACCTTATAACCTAGCTCCGTCAATAAGGCTTTCATCTTTTCAGGCCCCTCAGCTCCCATTGCTTGACCAAAAGATTGAGGACGCTGCATATGAGCTTCGTAGAGAGCGATCATTTCCGCGTCATCGTTGTTTTCTGGCTCGAAGCCCATACCCGTGTAATTGAGACTCAAATACATCGGCAGCTTTGCCTCAAAGACAGGCTTAGCAAAGGTCAAAAACTGGGCTTCAGAAAACAGATCAAAGACAGCATTGGCCATCAATAGATCCATCTTGGGGAGATCGATAGCGCTACTGATATCAAGCAGAGAGTGTTCGATTAGGTTCACCCTGCGGGGAACGATCGCCCGCATCGCTTCGATCAATAAAGGATCATGCTCGAGGAGATGCCAATTAACCGCCTCGGTCAGCTTAGGGGCAAAATAATTGTAGTTGGCCCCATAGCCTGCTCCTACGTCAACCACAGCAGGGGATTGCAATCCTTGGAGATAGGTCAGCACTTGAGATTCAAGGACTGGATGTCTGCCTTCGGAATCGAAGGGGTAACGAGTTTCTAACCAATGGGTAGGATAAGCGCTTATTTTTTCCATGAAAGCGTAGGCAAGGCACTCAGTACCTGATTTGCCACCTCCTGCCAATCATATGCATCTTCGGTACAGCATTGCTGCGCCTGATCATGAAAGGCTTCGAAGCGTTTCGGGTCTTGACTGAGTAACTGAAATTCATCGAGCAAGTTATCTATACTACCGAAAACAAGGCCATTGGAGCCATGTCTTACGTGTGAAGCGGCATTGCCACCATCTAGAGTCAAGATAGGCAACCTATAGGATCTTGCCTCCTGCAGAGACATACCATAGGTTTCCATATAGGCAGTGGAAATATAAAGGTTAGAATAGCGGTAATACCTTTGTGTCTTCCGTGGCAAAAGAGAACCCGTCAAAAGGACGCTTTGTTGCAACAGAGGATATTGAGCGAGCAAATCGCGGCAAGCCGCAGCATACTCAGGTTCAATTTCATCAGAACCCACGATGGTGAGACTATAGGGTCCCATTCGATCGCAGCGTTCGGCAAGGCCGTGTAAAAAAGGTAAAACCCCCTTGCGCTCGACTAGATTAGAAACCATCAATGCCCGCATCTCCTCAGTATCTCCTTTTCGCCATTCAGGCTGAAAACTCAGCGCCGGGGGAGCGACAATGATTTGCTCAGGTGCAAAACCTCTTTGCTGTAGATATTTGCAAGTGTAGGTACTGGTAACTAGGAACCACTCAAAGCGAGAAAGTATGGCCGCCTCATTTTGATCGTACCATTCGTCTGAGGCTATCCCTTTCGGGGGATATAAACTCTCCAGATGGTGAACCAAAAGGCCATGAATCATCGGTCCTTCTGCCAGTTGAGGTAGTGCTCCAAATTGATCCAAAAAGAGGGTATCAATCCAAAACAAGCCCCTCAAACCTTGCTGCCGCGCCTCGAGGTAGGTATCAAAATCCATTACCTCGAGCTCGATATCCTGCTCCCGCAATGCGCCAATAAGTTGAGCATTGTAAAGATTGCCTCCACTGGGGATGTCTTGCATTTCTGGCAAGACGAAGTACCATTTTAGAGATTTCATCGCTTCAAATACTTGGCCGAGAGCAGCATGACGGTGAGGAAACTAAGGTATCCTTTTATCTCTTTTTGTCAAGCTATATATCTCCTTCATACGAGGCCCAAGCCACGTGAGATTCACCCAGCGTCACTTTGAGTCTGCCTGAAAAAGATGCTTTCACGGCTAATCCAATTTGTTCATGAATATAGCGGGCGAGGAATTCTGTGGTTGTCAGCTTGCCGTCAAATTGAGGGAGATCGTCGAGATTTTGGTAATTGAGCGGACTTAGGACCGCTTTTAACACCTCATGAGCGATGGCAATGTCGATCACGATATTATTTTCGTCTAGCTCTGGCGCCATGAAACAGGCGTCGATCACGTAGGTAGCTCCATGCAATTTTTGGGCAGGGCCAAAGGCCTCACTCGGCAAAGAGTGGGCAATCATCACATGATCTCTGATGGTAACAGTAAACATAGCTTATATTAGTATTCTACGCCCCACATCAATCCTTGGGGACGTTCATTTCGAACTTGGTCAAACCATTGGGGGAGCTCTTCAAAAGGCACCCAATGGGTCAGATGCTCATCATAGGCACTATCGGCCAAGAGCCTAAAGACAGCCGTTTTGCGACGCACATAATCCCAGCGAGGGGTGCGCTCAGGGCTGATATAACTTACTTGTGAGGAGATGATTTGTTTGCGTTGGGCATGAAAACTCCCTCCCAACTGCAAGGAGGTCTCTTTGGTACCAAACCAGCTCAATTCTACCACTTTGCCTCCTTGGCTGAGGGAATCGATGCAAAGCTGCAAGCCAGGCGTACTCGCGGTTGTATGGAAGGCACAGTCATAGTTTTTGCCCGGTGGGCGAACGCTAAAGCCCATATCTGCGGCCAAAGCAGCCCGCCATGGATCGGCATCCCAAACTGTCAGTTCAATGCCGGGAATCCCTTTTAATATCCTTGCTAGCAGAGAACCGATGCTACCAAAGCCCAACACCAGCACCTTGTCCCCTATCGAAACCCCGCTATCCCAAATCCCGGTAATGGCAGTCTCCACATTACTGGCGAGCACTGCACGCCGAGGGGAAACGTTTTCCGGAACGAGAAATAAACTATCGACAGGCACCCAAGAACGATCTTGGTGAGGATGAAGTAAATGGACACAGCGACCCTCCCATTCATGGCCAACAGTGACTACCTCCCCGACCAATGAATAGCCATATTTGATAGGAAAGCCAAAGTTCCCTTCCATAAAAGGTACTTGCATCATATCATAGAGCCCTTCGGGAACGCCTCCTTTGGCTACCAGTTGCTCAGTACCCGTACTGATCAAGGAATAGGCAGAGCGTACCTCCACAAAGTCTGGATTGTGGTCAGTAGGATAATTATTGGTACGTAATTCGGATTTTTGGGCACTGATATGCCAGAGAGCTTGAGCTTGCATTAGGCTTTATCACAGATTTGACCGACAAACATCATACTGTTTCCGACCGGCACAAAAGTAAAAGGATCTAATTTGATGGAATCCTTAACCTCTCCAATTTCAGGGAGTTTAATGGACGAAATACCTGAACCAAAAAGGCGAGGGGAAAAATGAAGCTGCAAAATATCAACCGCTCCATCATGCAAAAAATTGGAGGTGGTTTGAGCTCCGCCTTCAATATAAACTGAGCAAATTTGCCTTTCGTAGAGGCATTTGAGGATTTCCATGCCACTCCAGCGCCCTTGACTTTTGTCTCGACTGACAAATTCGAGGCGCTTATCATCTGAAACTTGACCATTACCCAATACTAAAACAGGATCAGAACAGGAACGCCACAGACTACTAAAATCATGGGCTGAAGTTCCCACTACGATCCGTTTAGGATTACTGCCCTTTACGTGACGGGTGGTCAATGAGGGTTCATCGGCAACTAGGGTCTGTGAGCCGATCAAGATACCATCACAAAGGGCTCGCATGCGGTGAGCATGGATCAAGTTTTCTTCGGAGCCAATCCAGCGGGAGTCACCGCTCTCTGTAGCGATGCGGCCGTCTAAGCTTTGGGCAAAATGCGTAATAGAAATAGCTCTTTTTTGCCGGTGTGAATGATAGGGCAATAAGCAGTAGGGCAAATAATCCCTCAGCAAGGGTAGCATCTCCTCAGAGATGAGACTGGGATCTTCCAACTCGACGGTAAACATATTTGCCGAACGCACCCAGCAGACAGACTTATTTTGCCCAACCAATGGAGGCCGCTCGTCCCAGTAGACCCCGATTAAGCGTTCCCCGTCTAGGGGCAATACCAAAGCATCGGCAGCCCAACGAGACTCAGCCTTACCGTAGGTAAAACTCAACCAATCGAAGGGAGCATCATAGGTGCTCAGTTCTGTTTGAAGGGTCAATAATGCCTGCCAGAGAGAATCCATATCCTTATTCGCTGAGCCAATGGCCCATCAAGTTACGCTTGGTGTCAAGATAAAATTTATTTTCGGCATGCGCTGGTATCTGCAGAGGGATTCGCTCTACCACCTGCACCCTACTATCCGCAAAAGCATTGAGCTTTTCAGGATTATTGGTCAAGAGATTGAGGTGCGAGACGTTTAAATCTTCTAACATCGCAATGGCTATATCATAGCGACGGTCATCGACCGAAAATCCTAAATGTGTATTTGCGTCAGCGGTATTCAAGCCACTATCCTGCAGATTGTAGGCTTTCATTTTATTGATCAGACCGATCCCACGCCCCTCTTGCCGAAGGTAAACTAAAACTCCTCCTTCTTTTGCGATTAGGGAAAGCGCCATATGCAGTTGCTCCCCACAATCACAACGCCCTGAGCCAAAAACATCTCCTGTCATACACTCAGAATGCAAACGTACTAAAGCAGGGTTTTGCTCACTCCACTCTCCGCAATATAAGGCGAGATGTGGTTGATCTGGATTAGGGCCAGGATAGGACCGCATTTGAAACTCTCCCCAATGAGTGGGTAGTCGGATCTCCTCTATCGCCTCCACCTTCATAGCTCTATCCTTTGTATTCAGTATTTTTCCATTCATATCGATAATCATAACAAGCGAGCATATACATCACCCGAACGATCGTTTTCGCCATAGCCTGCTAAGATAGCTTTCATTTGGCTACCATCTATCCATTTTTCACGCTCAAATTGTTGGGATTCCCCAAATGACCAATTGTATTCATAAGAGCCTATACGATCGATCTCGTCTATGCAATCGAGTGCACTTTGTATACTCGGGATAAAATATTCAAAAGAAAGATTGGGTATCGCACTTTGCAAGCCCTTTAATATTGGCAATTCAAAATCCTCCACGTCGAGCTTACAAAAATCGGGAATACCGTATTGCTCAATCAGCTGCTCCAAACTGTAAACAGGTACCTCTATGGTTTGATCCCACTGGACATGAAAAGAGGTTTTATCGGCCATAGCCTGTCGCCAAGATTCATCAGCGAGGGTACTGATCGTTGGAGTCAATTCGCTCACATGCAAGGGCAAACGACCTGAGCGTTCGCCAAGGGCGGCCTCCAAAAGAGTGAAATTGGGATTATGCCCAAAATGCCGCTTTAGATAGCGAATACAAGCGGGTTGAGGTTCGACAGCAATAACCTTGGCTCCCAATGCTAACCAAGCATCAGAGCGATTGCCCAAATGAGCCCCTACATCAAAACAAAGGCTCCCTTTTGAGACAAAAGGGGCATAAAACCGCTTGAGTCGCTGGCGGTTTCTGGGTTTTGCATAATACATGATTCGGGAACGTAAAATCCCCAAACTTTGTCTAATCTTCATGTAAGTATGAGCTGCCTATCCTGCGGACCACTCAATCAAATAGCTGGTGTGTGATCGCAAGTTTATCACACGACCTTCGTCAAGGATAAGATACTGGCCCCTAATGCCTTGCAGGGTACCGGTAATCTCTGGAATCTTATCGAGTTTGAGGCTTTTTACTTTTTCCGGATAAGCCTCTACCGGATATGTTATTTCTGTTATCTCGCTTTGCGGAACGATATATTCTTGGTATTCATCGGGTAGAAGAGATTGCGCTTTCTCGATCTCCTCATTCAAATCTACCTCAGTATTCATCTGATTGGAAAGCATCTTGCGCCAATTGGTTTTATCGCTCATATGATCCTTTAGCGAAACTTCTATTTCGCCCGCCAATCGACGATAGGGGACATTAGCGATTTGTACCGCTTTCCAGGCACCTTGATCAATCCAGCGGGTTGGAACCTGATCTTGTCGCGTAACCCCGACTTTAATACCACTAGTAAGAGCGAGGTATACAACATGAGGCTGGACATGATGCTTTTGTTCCCATTCCACATCACGGCCTTTACCAAGGTGCCCTTCACAAAGTTCAGGACGAATAATACAGGGTGAATTTTCGGGGGATTTTTGAAAGTGAATGAAGCAGAAGCCCTGTCCATAGGACTTTTTGGTCTTACGACCACAGATGCGGCAATTGATTTCTCCTTGAAAGGCCAACTTGATTGGCTTCCCGATCCAATCGTTCACCGAAAAGGTGTCATCCCCCAAAGTCAAAGAGTATTGTACGGTATCTCCTAATTGAGAAGACATTTTGCGCAGATTGCCGCGGTATACCATAGGATAAAGCAACTAAAAATATAAAACGGATGCCTGTTCCATTGCGGGAAGAGGGACTTCAAACTTTTGAAGCGGGAATATAGTGAACTGAAAAGGAATAGAGAAGGTTTGTAAAAAGTCATTGCGAGATTGTACCTTTGAAGCCACTGCAAAATAAGGAGCAGCGCATGGACTCGCACATTAGCAATATAATCGAATCAATCATCTTCACGGCCGAACAACCCGTCAAGAAATCCTTCTTGATGGAGATCCTAAACATGGAAGGCACGGCTAATGCAGAAGATACAGAATCCCCTGAAGAGAAAATCGAATTCGACGAAGGGGGCTTAGAGGAGATTTTGAGCGAGCTAGAGAAAAAGTACCAGAGCGATAAATATCCTTTCGAAATACGTAAAGTGGCGGAAGGCTATCAGTTTTTTACGAAGCGCTCCTACTATGCCTATATCAAAAGGGCCACCCTTACCAAAAATCAAAAGCGACTTTCACGCGCAGCACTTGAGACCTTGTCGATCATTGCATATCGACAGCCAATCACTAAAGCCGAGATGGAATTTATCCGCGGTGTTAACTGTGATTATGCTGTCCAAAAGCTTTTGGACAAGCAGCTAGTGAGTATTACGGGTCGGGCCGAAGCGCCGGGTAGACCACTATTATACGCTACCAGCCCTTTTTTCATGCAGTACTTTGGTATCAAGGATATGACTGATATGCCAAAGCTTAAAGAGTTCGAGGAACTCGCCGAAGATCACCTCGAGCAGTTCAAACTACATCAGGAAAAACAACAATCTGACGATGCCGAGGAAACCAAATCAGAAGCAGGAACCCTTTTGGAAGGGAGCGAAGAAGGAGAAACCCAAGCAGCCGAAGCGCCAAGCAACGGAGTCGGGCAAGAAGAAGCTCCTCAGCAGCCAGCAGAAGAAGGAGGAGGAACTGACGAAGAAACGCAATCAGAGTAACGATCAACCTATTAGACTCAATCGTTTCATTGCCCAGGCAGGAGTTTGCTCGCGTCGGGAAGCAGATACTCTTATCCAAGAGGGACAAATAAACGGCAACGGCAAAATCGTAAGAAAGATGGGGGAGGAAA
>CAZHOC010000087.1:0-10748 GCA_964534295.1 uncultured Bacteroidia bacterium
CATAAACCCCGCCCTCCTTACAATAGTGCCGATAAAAACTCTGCAATTGATAGGGTTGCTGAGCATAGTTTAGCGGTACAAATTGCAAGGCCTGCCTGACCATTTCTCGGGCATCGAGCTCGGTGGAGTAGATGGTAACCGTTTCCAAGGAGTATGCTTTAGGCCTAAGGGTGATAATGATTTGATCCTCTTTAATATCCCGCAGGGCGATCCTTTGGCTTTCATAACCGATACAGCTGATTTTTAAGATGCCTGTTTTTTGTATTTCCCCTCCATCGGGGAACGCTAAACTGAATTCGCCTTCGGCATTGGAGATACACCCATAGGCTTGATTTTCGATGCGCAAACTGGCGTAGGGAATGACTTGCTTGGAATCAGCATCTATTAGCCGCCCATTAAGGACACGATTTTGCGCCTGCAGGCCTGATAAACCCCATAATAGAGACAATATAGAAACTAAGGCAAGACGCATAATGTGAAGCGAGTGCTAAGGAAACATTTTTACTTTGAGGTTCCCTCAATAAAAAAACGAGAAAAGAGATAAAATCATCTCTCTTCTCGCTTTATTTCTTGCCTTTAGCAAAGGAAGCAATTGCTCCCCGCTAAGACCTTACATTATTGCTTGATCCAGCGGCTGGTCCAGTTTCCTTCATTGGTTTCCACTTGAATCATGTAAACCCCTGCAGGAAGGTGGCTGATACTCAAATCAACTTGTGGCTGATTGAGCTCTTGCTGCATCATTGTCTGTCCCATAAGGTTGGTGATGCGAACTGCTTCTAAACGGTAGTCAGAACGAAGCGAAAGCTGAGTGCTGGCTGGGTTAGGGAAGAGTTTGATCGCATTCTTAGGGAGTAGATTCTCGATATTGTCAGTCTCAGTGATCGTAATCGTTAGAGTGTCGATAGTAACGCTACCGCCATTGGTAATAGCTGTGATTACTAAGCTGATGGTTTCGTTTCCTTCTACGTCAGTGTCATCAACGATACTTAGATCTAGGGTCGCGCTACCATCACCACAGTCTTGGAATACCAATGTGCTATCAGACCAGTTAAAGTCTGTACCAAGGGTAGCTGTAGTATTAGTTGCGTCTAGAGCAACGCTTACCTCAGTTGAATCAGGATTGTCGTTGCTGATAGTGATCTCGATCGCGTAGGTACTGTCTTCTTCGTTAACAGTCATCGCAGCCATGGCAAAGCCTGCTTCTGGAGCACCGCTTTCGATTACGTCTGCTAGGTAGCGTGGAAGAAGCTGATATCCTTCTGTACGTGGATCAGAGCTATCAAATTGACCACCAATACCCACTAAGTTGAAGTAAGAGGTAGGTGCTGGGCTACCGTTAAGATCAGTATCGCTATCAATGCGGATAGTGAAAGTATTGGTGCCATCAGTAACGTCAAAGTTTACACTGCCGCCTGCAGTGGTTGGCCAGTCAAGTGTATCAACCATAGTTACACACTCTAATACTACTAGCTCACTCTCTGTAGTTTCATCTAGCATAGTAACCGGTAGTGGATCTACTAATGGGTTGCCAGAGCTTACTAGGTAAAGGGTATCCGGAGCAATCTGACCAAGACCGTTGAAGTGCTCGATTTCACCTTGTACGACTACTTCATCACCTTCAAGTACGGTGTAGCCAAAGTCATTACCTGAGAAGAGAGAAATACCGCCTGTGCTATCGATGAGGGTAAACTGGATGCTACCACCACCTTGTAGGTCGATACCGTAAACGATACCTTGAATCTGGCAACGAACGCCTAATGAGTCTGTAAGGCCATCACCGTCAGAATCGTTGTTAATCACACCGATTGGGTAGATTGGATAATCATTGTCTTCGATCTCAATAGTCAAGGTAGTATCACCGATCATCGCGCTATTGGTAGCGTTAGAAAGGCCAAGTACGATGGTTTCGTTGGCTTCAATATCAGTATCGTCAGTAAGCGCGATGCTCAAGCTAACTGGCATAGTAGCGTTTGCGGGGAAGCTGATAGTCGTATCATTCCAGGCAAAGTCAGTACCGCTAGTGGCGGTTGAGTTAGCTGCGTCTAAGCTGACATCAACGGCTACGGTATCAGCACCAGAGTTAGTGATCTCAACGTCAAAAGAAATGGTGCCATCACCTTCGTTTACGGTCATGTTTGACATAGCAAACTCAACTTCAGGGAAGCTTGGAGCGGGAGCACAATCGCTTGTGTGTCCACCCAAATCACTGAAATCGTCGATCATGAATACTTCCCACTGACTCATGCTAGAAGCGGTCCAGTCAGTAGTACCACTCGTGATCATAGACTTACGACGGAGCGTGAAGTTTTGCGTTGTACCGGAAGTATCAGGATTGATTGGCCACCAAGAACCTGGATCTTCACCTACACGACCAATAATATCAAGGGTATCACCCGTTACTACATTCAAGAGAACCAGCGCATCGTCGCCATTGTAGAAAGTAATTGTATGAAGGGTATCAGCAACGCCAGTGATACCAGCATCAGCACTTGGGTTACCTGCTACGTAAACATCATATGGCATCAACATACCTTGAAGGTCAAGGGTATCAGGGTTAGTCGTACCACCATTGTTGTAGCGGTGAACTTGATAATCGGTCAAGTCAATCGCCATATCATCTGCATTGTAGATCTCAATCGCTTTATTGTTGCTTGATCCTTCGATATACTCTGAGATGAGTAGGTCATCACAACCTGAAGCCATTTCACAATCAGAAGTATGACTACCGATGTCGCTGAAGTCATCGATCATGAATACTTCCCACTCGTTTGCACTTGAGCTAGTCCAGTCAGTGTTACCTTCTCCAATCATCGCTTTACGACGGAGGGTAAAGTTTTGGGTTGTACCAGAAGTATCAGGATTGATCGGCCACCAGGAACCTGGGTCTTCACCTACGCGACCGATGATATCAAGCGTATCGCCAGTGGCTACATTCAGAAGAACGAGAGCGTCGTCTCCATTGTAAAAAGTAATAGAGTGGAGGGTATCAGATGCACCAGTAATGGCAGGATCTGCATTTGAGTTACCAGCTACGTAAACATCATATGGCATCAACATGCCCTGTAGATCAAGGGTATCAGGGTTAGTGGTACCTCCATTGTTGTAGCGGTGTACTTGATAATCAGTCAAGTCAATCGCCATATCGTTGGCGTTGTAGATCTCAATCGCCTTGTTGTTGCTTGATCCTTCGATGTACTCAGAGATAAATAGATCATCACAACCTGCGATCATGCTCATCTCACAATCGGAAGTGTGGCTACCGATTCCGGAGGAATCATTGATCATAAATACTTCCCACTGATTCATGCTAGAAGCAGTCCAGTCAGTAGTACCTTCATTGATAGAGGCCTTACGACGAAGGGTAAAGTTTTGCGTTGTACCAGAAGTATCAGGGTTAATTGGCCACCAAGAACCTGGGTCTTCCCCAACACGACCGATAACATCTAAAGTATCGCCAGTCGATACGTTGAGCAGTACCAATGCGTCATCACCATTGTAAAAAGTGATTGAGTGAGTGGTATCAGAAGCAGCAACAAATGCGTTGGCTGCACTAGAGTTAGCGGCTACATATACATCATAAGGCATCAACATGCCCTGCATGTCCAAGGTATCTGGGTTGGTAGTTCCGCCATTGTTGTAGCGGTGGATCTGATAATCAGTCAAATCAATCGCCATGTCATTGGCGTTGTAGATCTCGATCGCTTTGTTGTTGCTTGATCCCTCGATGTACTCAGAGAAAAACAAATCATCACAACCGGCAACGGCCAAGGCACAATCACCCATGTGCATACCAAGGTCGCCAAAGTCGTCGATCATAAATACTTCCCACTGGCTAGCGCTAGAGGCAGCCCAGTCTGTCGTACCTGCATCAACTGCAGCCTTACGACGAAGGGTAAAGTTTTGAGTAGTACCAGAGGTGTCAGGGTTGATTGGCCACCAAGAGCCTGGATCTACTCCAACCACACCAATTACGTCAAGAGTATCACCAGTAGCTACGTTGAGTAGTACCAATGCGTCGTCCCCATTGTAAAAAGTGATAGTGTGCGCGGTATCAGCTACCGAGGAGATGCCTGTCGCTGCGCTAGGATTGCCGGCAACAAAAACATCATAAGGCATCAACATGCCTTGAAAATCTAATGTGTCTGGGTTAGTGGTGCCACCATTGTTATAACGGTGCATTTGGATGTCTGTCAGGTCAATCGCTACAGAAGAGGCATTGTAGATTTCGATTGCCTTGTTGTTACTAGAGCCTTCGATATATTCGGAGATGAACACATCATCACACTGAGCTGAAGCAGTGTAACTAAGCCCTAGCATTCCAATGAGGAACAGGAGGGTAAATTTGTTTCGCATAAAGGAATTGGTTTGAGGTTTTATAGGAGTGAGTTGCAAAGTAAACGATTCCCACCGATTAAGAGTGAGAAGCCAGATTATCTAATTGTAAAAATGTTGCTTGGCTGTTGTAGTTTTTATGCGCTTTGTTGGGCGAGTTTGTGAAAAATCTGTAAAAAACCTTCACTTTGCTGGGCGCCTTGGATGATAAATTTTTGATTGAAAATATAGGTTGGCACGGCCGTAATGCCTGATTCTCGGTAATCTTGGGCTAAAGTTAATATTTCCTTTTTTCCTCTATCACTATTGGTAAATTCTTTGATCGTCTTAGTCGGCACATCCAAATCTAAGGCGGCCGTAGCTAGATAATCTTTATCACCAACATTCTCTCCCCGCTCAAAATAAGCTTCAAACAGATGGGTAGCAAGCGTGTGCTGTGAGGGCTTGCCCGAAGCTAAAAACAATAATCGATGCGCTTCAAAGGTATTAGGGATGTGCTTGATCTGATCAAAATGATACTCAATTCCGACATCTTTGCCTAAGCTCGTCAGGCGTTCGATAGATTTTTTGATCCTTGCTGGATCACCAAATTTATCCATCAGATAATCTCTAAATGGCATCCCTTCCGCCGGCATTTCAGGGTTGAGTTCAAAGGGATACCAATGCATTTCTACTGCAAATTGATCTCCAGCCAAGGCGATGGCCTTCTCTAAATGTGCCTTCCCCAAATAACACCAAGGGCAAACGACATCTGATATGATATCAACTCGAATTTTATGCATGGCGCAAAGATACGAGACTTTAGCCAATATTAGTGTTTAAACAAGAGGGGTAGATTTTTCTCCCTCTGGAGCTAGTGGCTTTGTGTTTTTTTTACCGCTTCGCGGAACGCTTATCATTTGTTGAGTGGTTGAGTGGTTGAGTGGTTGAGTTGTTGATTCAAAAATTCATCCCTTCAAAAATTCATCCCTTCAACAATTCAAATAAGCGTTCTGCGCAGCAGGCCACAAAAAAAAAGCCTCGGATAAGAAAACCCGAGACTCTATCATTTATGTATCTAAGCAATATCCAGCTTAGGGATATTGCTTGGCGATTTCTTTGGCTTTGGGGGCTAGTTCGCGCAGTCTTTGTGAACGTCGCTCTGGATCGGGGTGAGTAGAAAGAAATTCGGGGGGACGTTCGCCACCACCTGCGTTCATGCGTTCCCAGAATGGGCCAGCCTGATCAACATCATAACCTGCTATGGCCATTAGGTAGAGGCCAATCTCATCCGCTTCCGATTCGTGCTTACGGCTAAAAGGCAATAGTACACCTACTTGTGCACCTGCACCTGCAGCTTGCATGATCGCACCTCGGGTCCGGGCATTGCGAGCTGCTTCAGCAGTATCAGCAGGAGCACCCTGACCTACCATAATGGCTGCTTCTATCGCTAATAGCGCTCCTTGGAGACCTAGGGTTTGAGACATCCGCTCATTGCCATGGTGAGCCAAGGCGTGGGCAACTTCATGGCCCATAATTACGGCAAGGCCATCTTCGTCCTTGGCAATCGGCAAGATACCGGTATAGACTACCACCTTACCACCAGGCATACAAAATGCATTGACGGTGGGATCATTTACGACATTAAAAGCCCATTCGAATTCGGCTAATTGATCTGCCATGCCATTGGCCCGGTAATATTTCTCTGTTGCCTGCTGGATCTTCATCCCCACACGACGGACCATGGCTAGTTCAGGCCCACTGGTCATGGGAGGATTTTCTTGCAAAAAGCTATCGTATTGTTGAAAGCTTAGGGAATTGATTTGGTTGGAGGGAATCAGCTTAGCTTGCCGGCGTCCAGTAAATACAACTTTGGCACAACTGACCAGAATTATGGCCGTGAGGCTAAATGATATGAGGAGGGTTGATCTTTTCATTGGAATTAAGGATTAAGCGAGTACTACGCTAATATAATTTATTTGTCTGGCTTGATGTTTAAGATTTTTGACGTTGCCTGGAGGGTAAAAGTGACGCTTAGCTGTAATTACTATCCCGATTCAATACTCGAAGAGGAGTGATACTTGCTAAAAAGTATGTAAGCTAAGAGTCTTGATAACAACGCTTTTATCTTTCTTTTCGTTTGTAGGGAGTCGATCTTTTGACAAAACGTGCCAATAAGTGTGTAATCTGTGGTGTAAATTGTGATCGTTTACTCTTTGTCTGAGAAGTATATTCATATTGGCATCAAACTTTATTAACGATACTCTATTATGAAATTCTTTCTAGCGTTCCTGCTCTGGATCTTTGGCGGTGCTGGAGCTGAGAACCCGAATCTAAATCCCCGCCAATTTGAAAGCTCGAACGAAACAGTAGTAGTTCAGCCTAAAGAATCTGGTAGCGAACGGGTCCACTACACTGGCCGTCGTACCATTATCGTTTTAGACGATACTCAATTCAGACCCAAAGACAACTAAGCCTTTTGTTTTTGGGCCATCCATTCCTCTAATCGAATCAGTTCGAGTTCAGAGGTGTCAAATGGATGCTCTTCATGATATGCGGCCAATTCAGCCAACCGCCCCTCATTTGCCTTAGCCGCAGCCTCGAAGTCATAGCTTCGCTTGTACCATTGGATTAAGATCTGTATCAGCTTTTGCGGACGGAAAAGACTCTTCTTTTGCGTCCGCTTAATGTACTGTCTCAGATTCAGGATCTTGGTCTCCATGATATCATAATGGCCTAATTCAAATAGGATCATGATTTCAAGTAAACGGAGACTTGGATTCATCCCGTATTTGTCCATCAATAGCGGGGTGGTGTAATCCAACTCTTGGTAAGCACTCTTAAAGTCTTTTTTCTTAAACTTGACGCAGGACTGGTAATAATGCCAGTGGGCATTGATCTGCTTTGAAGCTTCAATGCGTGGATGTTGCAAGGCTTCCTCTGCGATAGCTTCTGCCTTATCATATTTTTGATCGTAAAATTCGATTCTAAACTGCAGCTCCAATCCTATTAAATAATTGGTATTGTCTGGCTTCACGCGCTGCAATACCTCTTCACAATAAGCCCTGGCTTTATCTACATCCTGTAACTGAAGGGATACTTTGGCTAATTGAGCGTAAGCGTTGGCGATACGCTGGGGAGAAGAGGCACCATCACCCGCTTGTAATTGGTCCAAATATTTTTCTCCAAACTCCCTGGCCTCGGCAAATTTACCTACGGTTTGCAGGAAAAAGTTTTCGGTAAGATAGTATCCACTCAATACCAGTGGATGTTGCGTTTCTTCGGCGATGGTCGCCATCTGATCAATTTTTTCTCTCACCTCCGCCAATTCATCCTCTTTGAGGGTCTTATTCCGCATGAGGTTGGCGATATAATATTGGATGATCAGAGCCTCATCGATGAGATACTGCATCCGATTGGCTTTGAGTAACTCATCAGTTCTTTTTTGATAATCTTTGAGTGAAGTGAGTACGCTATGATGCCGGTAGAGAAGAAGTTCCGCCTGGAAGGCCTCCTGATAAAGATCATATTTGCGAGCTGTAGAGATCACTTGGAACAATATATTTTTGCTCGCTTTGAAAGCGCCTCTCCCTAAAAGAATTTCACCTTGTAGTAATTTTTTTTTCGCCTGTAATCGGGCATTAATGGAGGCAGAGCTATATCCGGTGAGACTACGGTCTTGCAGGATCACATTTTCGAACATCCGCTTGAGGCGAGATTTGGTTACTCGAAAAGTGTTGTCTGGATCCTTATTATATAAGGCCTGCGAATAAAATGATTCTTCTTTCTCCTCATACTGTGTAACCAATTCGAAGAGTTTGCCAACTTTCTCATATTCAAAGGAAGCATGCTGTATTTTGTGCTTTAGCTGCCTTATTTCCTGATTTTTGAGTTTGTGGAAGATTTCGTAGATCAGTTTCACCTAGCAATATTTTTGGGTAATAACCCAAAATTTAGTAAAAAATGTGTAATCCAAGCCCAACTTTCTGAATGGTATCTCGCACATCTCTATTTACTTTTATAAATGAAAAGATGTGTATGGATATAGGACTGTCAATTAGGACCTGAAAATCTGGCCTTTATTTGGAAATCAGAAAGTTCATTGCCTATTTTATCAGCTATTCCATTTACGGACGACAATCAAAGTAATCGCTTATAGAAAAGTATGCTACCCAGACTCTGTCTTAATTCAGCACTCCTGACGTTTCTACTATGTATTGGACTTACTCTACAAGCCCAAGATGGTAAGCTCTCAGGAAAAGTTACTACCGCCGATGGTGAACCAGTAACTTTCGGTACTGTTTTAGTCTTTCAAGGCGACCTTTTTCGATACGGTGGACAAACCGACGATAAAGGTTTTTACAGTATCCAACCCGTACAAGCGGGTACTTATC
Source organism: uncultured Bacteroidia bacterium (assembly GCA_964534295.1). Classification (GTDB taxonomy): domain Bacteria; phylum Bacteroidota; class Bacteroidia; order J057; family J057; genus JBCAWW01. Next base: position 8,706 of record CAZHOC010000087.1, read on the forward strand.
GAGTACAAGTCAAATATCTTGGCTCTACTCAAACTATGGAAGGCGTTACCGTTAACGCAAACTCAACCAAAAATCTCGATATCAAATTCGTTGGCTCTACCGATGCCAAGGTTGATACAGTATTGATTGTGGTTGAGCGACCATTTGAGGGTAATGACCCTACAGTAGGTACAGTTACGAGCCAAGAGCAGATCAATGCCCAGGCGACACGTGATATCTCTACTGTTGCGGCCTTATCTCCCGGTGTTTACCAATCGGATCAAGGTGATCAAGGATTGAGTATACGTGGTCAACGTAATACCTCCAATGTAATCTACATTGATGGGGTAAAAGTAAGGGGACAAAGTGCTCTACCTCAATCTTCCATCCAGCAGCTCCAAGTAATCCTTGGTGGTACTCCCGCAGAGTTTGGAGACTTTACCGGTGGGGTAATCTCGATTACGACTGCCAATCCCGCACCTACTTTCTCTGGTAACCTAGAATTAGTTACTTCCGAGTACTTAGATGCTTTTGGCCGTAACCTAGCTGGTTTGGCTCTCACCGGTCCACTGATCACTAAGCGGGTCAATAAAGGAACCGATAATGAGTACAAAACTTCTGTATTAGGTTTCTTCCTTAATGGTGAGATCGATTACAACCGTGATTCAGACCCAGCTGCATTAGGGGTTTTCAAGTTGCAGGACGATGTGCTTGCTGACTTGGAACAAACACCTGTTCAGATCTCTGAAGACGGACAATCGTTCCGCTCGCGGGCAAACTTTGTCAGCCTAGATCAAATCGAGCCGATCCAAGCCAAACAAAACAATGAGAGCCTAAGAGCTCGTGCTTTGGTGCGTTTGGATTTCCAACCTGCTGACAATGTATTGATCAAAGCAGGTGGTAACATCGAATATATCAAGAATGATCAGTGGGGCATTGGTAGCATGCTCTTCGCTCCAGATAATAAGAGTGAATTCGAAGGGGCTTATTATCGTGCCTTCTTACGCTTCCAGCAATCTTTTAAAGGAGGCGAAAACTCTGCAGTGAGAAACTTCTTCTACTCTGTACAGGGAGACTACTCTCTCTATGAGCGTAACTTCCAGCACTCCGTACACCGCGATAATTTCTTTGATTACGGTTACGTAGGAAGCTTTACTTATGATGAGATTCCATTCTACGGTTATTCAACCACTCCTGATGAAATTTCTTCTTCCCCATACTGGAGAACGCTAGGTTATGGTTTTACTAACCTTGCCTTTGATGGTACGGATAGTAGAAACCCAATATTTGCTAACCATAACCAAGCAATGTTTGATTATGTGGCCGCGAATGGTGGTCCTACCTTAAGAGACCTTAACGAATTTGCCTTCCGCCAAGGTATCCTAAATGGTTCTGGATCACGTAGTGTTTACTCTCTCTTTAGTGGACTTGGAGCGGAAGCTGGTTCTTATCAGAAGTTTGCTTTTGAGCAGTTTCGTCTTTCTGGTCAGGCTACTGCCGAGATCAAAGGCCACAACTTAAAAGCAGGTTTTGAATTTGAGCAACGTGTTGAACGTTCGTACTTCCTCGCTACTCGCTCGCTTTGGGGTTGGATGCGTCAGTACGCTAACTTCCACCTTCTCAACCTAGAAGATGATCCTGCACTATTTGACTACGTTACCCGCGATGGCCAATGGCAGGATACAGTAAATATCCCTCGTCGTTATGAGGCGAGTGATCAACAAAACTTTGACATTAAGCTTCGCGAGAAGTTAGGTCTACCAGTTGATGGTACAGAATGGGTAAACACTGACCAATATGGTCCTGATACCTACTCTCTTGACATGTTTACTGCAGACGAACTATTGGCTGATGGTATTGGACCTGTTTCCTACTACGGATATGACTATCTCGGCAACCGCCAAGATCCTGTTGATCCGGCAGCCTTCTTTACGGATGAAAATCGACCGCAGAATGCATTCTCGCCGACCTATATATCGGCCTTCTTGCAGGACCGCTTCGAATTTGAAGATATCGTATTTAACATAGGGGTTCGTGTTGACCGTTTTGACGCCAACCAATTGG
>CAZHOC010000088.1:0-10731 GCA_964534295.1 uncultured Bacteroidia bacterium
ATACAAAAATATTGCCCGTAGAGGAATTGCAAGTGCTTTTTTTCTCGGTGCTCAGACCCCAGTAAGTGTAGCCGTAACCCCCTCTAGTGCAGGGAGTATCCAACTCAATACCCTTGATTTACAGGATTTGCCTTGGACGGGAATTTATCTTAAAAAACACACCATCAATATTGAGGCTGTGCCGCGTCCCGGATATCGTTTTGTCGGCTGGAGTGATCCCTTGCTGCCCCAGACCGCTAAACTCCGCTATGAACTGGAAGACTTTTGTGATCTTACCGCCATTTTTGAAAGAGATTCAAGCTATCAACCGGGCTTAGTCATCAATGAGATCATGTATGCGGATGATCCTGCCCGTGGGGGAGGGGATTGGGTAGAGCTCTACAATGCTTCCGAAATTGAGATTGATCTGACCCAATGGATAATCGGAGATGAAACGAGTGAAAATCGTTATGTATTCCCTCCGGGAACGCTTCTCTCTCCAGATGAATACTTGGTGGTATGTCGCGATCCTGCTGCTTTTCTGGGAGCTTTCCCTGGTACACGCATCAGTCCTATTGCCCTAGGATATGGCCTTGGCAAAGAAGATGCAGTCAAACTCTGGAATCCCGACGGTCTATTGCTTGATAGCGTAGTTTATACAAATCAGGCCCCTTGGCCTCAGATCGCTGATGAAAGAGGAGGCAGCCTTGCTTTACGCGACCCCCAACTTAAATTGAATTATCCTCAAAATTGGATCAGAAGGGATAATTATCGACCAACTCCTGGGGAGCGAAATGAGGTCGTCATTGAAACCGAAATCATCAATCGTCTCAGTTGTGTGCGTTTTGACGCAGAGTTGTTTCCCAATCCGATGAATACCGAATTCAATCTTTACTTTGCCAATAGCAATTCAGAAAGTATTGATTTGAAGTTTCTTGACCTGCTCGGACGCCCAATTCATCAGGAAACTATTCCCTTAAGATTAGGGGCAAACTTAGTCCAGGTACCTGTAGACTTCTTGCCACAGGGACATTACATCCTGCAACTAACGCAGGATGGGATGATCGAAACCGTTAGGATCGTTAAGAATTAAGTTTCTGATTGATAGCCTTGGCCTGTTTGGCGGCAGAGAGTTTCTTTTGGTAACGACCCTGCACCACATCAACGATGATCAAGACCACTAAGACAAAGTAGAATGTCGCTTTGCTCATGTGAACCACTTTGGTACCAAAGATCTCCATATGGGCCAATTCTCCGCCCTCAGAAACGAGCATAACGCCTACCAAGAAGAGGATAAAAAGTCCCAAGACTTCATACATACGGTTCCTCTGCAAGAAAGTAGAAATCCTATCTGCGAGCACAATCATCAAGATACCGCCGATCACGATGGCAGTAGCCATAACCCAGAAGACATCAGTCAAGGCGATGGCACTCAGGATGGAATCAAAAGAGAACACCAAGTTCATCAACACTATCATACCGATTACGCTACCCACAGATTTGGGCTTGGTGTCGGCGGTTTCTTCATGCTCTTCTAAAGAAATCATATGCCAGATTTCTTTCACTGCTGTATAAAGAATGAAGCCTCCTCCAAATAAGACGATCACCGCGTGCCAGCTAAAGTCAGCATAAAAGTAACCCGGTAGGTTAATGTCAAATACTGGTTCTTGAACCAGCTCGATTAGATTGATAAGAACAAAAAGCAGACCAATACGAAGGACAACAGCCAAGCCAATACCGACCTGACGCACAAAAGAGCGTTTATCCTCTGGAGCACTTTTCGATTCTAGGGAGATATATAAAAGATTGTCAAATCCTAATACCGCTTGGAGCAAAACAAGCATGCCCAGCGTAATAAAGTTGTCAAGTGTGAGTGTTTCCATTTGAGTAATAAGAATTTGCGGCAAATAAATATTCTTTTTTAGGGGACGCAAAAAAAATTATAAGGACACTATTGATTCAAACTTTGGTAGTTTTCTCTGAAGGCCTTGGTGTAACGCCGGGAAACAGGAATTTCTTCCGCTAAATCGTCAATGAATAATTTGTAACCTTGGGAGTCCCCTTTGAAATCTTTAACTGCATTTAAATTTACCAAAAAGGCACGATGACACCGCATTAGCTGTGGGTGTTCGATTAATTGTTGTTCAATGCGGGAAAGACTGCTCCGCAAGAGGCTTTTTTGTACTCCTGCCTCAGTACGATATTTTACTTCCACATAATTATCCGCCGAGCGGATAAAGAGCAAATCTTCTGGAGGGAGCACGAGTTCATCTTTTTGATTCTCTCCCTTTAGATGGAGATCAGGCTTTTGAGCGATAGGCGTTGTCTCAGGGATGAGATTTTGTAAGGCCTTAGCTTCCGATAAATGCTTTCGCAACAATCTGTTGGCATTTATGAGCACGATTAAGGAAATGGGAAATAAACCCACCCCTAGAGTTACGACTAAAAAATAAACGAGGGTTCCGGTATTCCAACTGTAATTGGCCCAATTGGTAGTGTAGATCCAATTTGCAAAGGCAATGCTGAGTACATTCCAAAGTATCCAAATTATTTCCTTGCCTACCGTCCAGTTTGCTTCTTGGTATTGCCGTGGGAAAGCCCCTCTGGCCAATATGACATTCACAATCATCAAAATTGCCGTAATGCCCCCATAGCCCCATATAAATAACCAAATGTTTGCTAGCTCAATATTCGCTAAACCAAATGGTCGAAGAGTTGCTAGAAAAATCCCCACAAAAAGCCCAAAGCTAATAGCATTTATCCAGGGGATTTTGCCCTCAGATTGGATGGGATAGGCTTGTTTTAGCAGCTGCGCTGAACGCTCAATCATGGCCCTAAGCTATAAAAATAGGTGTTATTTGGCCCCAGATGCCCCCAAAGTCTTGCCACTTATCCCAAAACAGGGTCATTCAGCCCTATTTTTTGATTTTGTGGCGTCTCGAAAACACTTTGACCAAAAAGAAACTCATGCGTCAAATCTCAACTCTTATCCTTTGCCTTATGTTTTTAGGGGCTCTACTTTCCGAAGCGAGTGCCCAAGTATTTACTGAAAAGCAATCTCGCCACCGCTTCGCGCAGCTAGTTTTAGGAGCAGATGCCCGCTATCTATTTCAAGATGGAACTTCCTCCTATCTAGACCAAAATGGAGACTTACAAAGCTATGAACTTGGTAACTCATTAGAACCTCGTTTAACCATTTCAGGCCTGCATTTTTGGGGCTACGCAGAGTTTTATGTCAGCTTCCCTTTGCCGGGTGCAGATTTTAAGCAAAACGATCAAGTGGCGAGCGCCTATTCGACGAGTGTTGAAACGGGAGCAAGAGTATATCCTACCCAAATTGAACAAGGCAAATTGGCGCCTTATCTGGGTTTGTCTTTTAACACCAATTTCTTTCGCCAACGCTTTCGTGAAAGTGATGAAGTGGGGCCAGCAATCCAAAGATCCATGATCCCTTTGCATGCGGGCCTCATTTACAATCATAAATCTCTCTTGTTCGAGGCGGGCTTAAGTTATTTCGGCGCTGGTAAAGAAGACTATTATGTGAGTCGCGATAGAACGGCCCCATTTGCCCGTCCACGTCTAGGTTTGACCGTGGGAGCCAAATGGTTTCTTGATACGACCTTGGGCCTTGAGAGAGCCTGGGAGAGCGGCAAATCTGCCAAACAAGCTGAGACGATGATGGAAGCTGGAGAACTAAACGGCTTATCATTCTCAGTTGGGCCATCAAGCGCCTTTAGTACCGCCCGCTCTAGCTATAATGAATCCGCCCGACCATGGTTGGATGATCACGCCGGCAGCAGCATATTCGTAGAATTAGGCTTGGGTTATTATGTCGCCAAACCAGATCTGCATTTCAATTTAGCTTGGCGCAGAAATGCGAGTAGCATTAGGGGGTATGGGGTAGAACAAAGCATGAGACGCCAAGCCTTTACTGTGGAGGCTTTCAAATACTTAGGCGATTATCACGGTTTTGTCCCTTACATTGGTCCAACTTTGAGCTACGAGATGCTCAGTGGTCTCGAAAATGACCGAGGCGATGAGACCTTGAATCTAAAGCGTAGCGCAATTTTACCAGGAATTATTTTTGGCTGGGATATCCGTCCTAATGACGTCCAGACTTGGGTATTGCGCACCAATCTTCGCTATGCGCCTTTTTTGACTATGGATACGCCTGACGGCAACTCGCTTAACTTTAGCCAACTAGAATTCAACTTTATCACTTTCGTCTATTATCCTGGTAGAGCCAAGCGGATTAGAAGCTATCGCTAAGGGAGTTTTGTAAGCTTTACTCCCGAAAGCTTTCGGGACGCGGAACGCTTATCCCCATGGGGCGGCATGCATGCACGCCCCTACCATTAGGCGGTTTGCGGCTACGCTAGTTCAGGATTGTCCTCCCGAGCGCGAGTCGAGGGAAATATTAAGGGTTTATCTTTTCGTGTAACAATCGCTCTTTTTGATCTCAAAAAAATAGCGACACAAATTTTGTGTCGCTATCTGAATTGTAAAATCTATAACCAGATTTTCGTTCTGCGAAGCAGAACCTAACTTACTACTGTAATAACAAAACGGTGGCCGAAGTACCACCCACCTCAAGTTTGCTGAGATCATCCACCTGCTTAGCACCCAAGACATCTATTGCGGTGCTAAATCCTTCCAAGCGTTCCGCGAAGCGGCTAAAATCCACCTCCTGGGCCGAATCATTTTGATTGAGGATCACCATTACCGTCTGCTTTTCATCATAGCGGAAGTAGACATAAACACCGTTTTCTGGCACAAACTGCATCAATTTGCCAGTTTTGATGGCGCTACTACTCTTACGGAAATTGGCCAAGGTCTTAACTGTCTCGAAGGCTTTTTGCTCCTCTTCAGTTCTGCCCGCACGAGTGAATTTGTTTTTCTTATCTCCTTCCCAACCCCCTGGAAACTCTTCTCTTACCTTGTCGTGATTGCTGTTGTCCCAATGGTTTTTCATCAGCACCTCAGTACCATAATATATTTGTGGGATACCTCTGGTCGTCAACAAAAAGGTAATCCCCATTTGGTCCTTACCACAAAGTCTTCACCAGCCATGGAGTAAAAGCGACCCAAGTCATGATTGTCTAAAAAGACCACCTTCTTCATCGGGTCCTCATAAACAAAATCCTGTGCTAATGTATAGTAGAGGCGTGCCAAACCTTCGGTCCAGCCAAAAGGCTGGGAGAGTGCATCATTGATCGCATAGTAGAGCTGAAAATCGGTAGTGGCCGGTAGGTAAGAATCTGCTTTCCAGCCATTTTTCTCGGTAAACCAAGCTTGCACCGGAATACCATGCACCCAAGTTTCGCCAAACATCCCCAATTGTGGATATTCGGTCAACACCTCCTTGGCCCAATCAGCCATAAATCCTTGATCCGGATAAGCGTAGGTATCGATGCGTAAGCCATCCAAGCCTGCGTATTCGATCCACCAGATATTGTTTTGGGTAAGGTATTTGGCTACCAATGGATTTTTTTGATTGAGATCAGGCATGTGGTGATCAAACCAACCATTTTCCATAAGTTCTTTGTCCTTCTTAGAGGCATAAGGATCCATCAAAGTAGGGGCGCGGTAAGAGGTCTTGGTGAAGCCTTCTTCCCATTGATGTACCCATGAAGGATCAGGCAAATCTTTGATAAACCAGTGATAGTTGCCTACATGATTATGGACTACGTCCCACACGAGTTTTATGCCACGTTGATGGCAAGCCTCCGCTAAGGCCTTGAAATCTTGATTTGTGCCATATCGAGGATCAACTTTATAGTGATCGGTGGTGGCATATCCGTGGTAGGATTCCTCTGGCTGATTGCTTTCGATTATTGGATTGAGCCAAAGGGCGGTGACTCCTAATTCCTGAAAATAATCGAGATGATCTGCCACTCCTTGTAAATCTCCGCCATGGCGAGCGTATTGCTTGGTACGAGAACTTTCCGCCTGCTCCATACCCTCAATGACATCATTTTCAGGATTGCCATTGGCAAAACGATCAGGCATTAAGAGATAGATGAAGTCTTCACTCGTAACCCCTTGGATACGATTGTCTTGAGCCTCTCTTTCTTTTAATTCGTATTGTACCGCAAAGGCCTGGCCTCCGGCCTGAAAAATAATAGGTACCAGTCCTGGTTTAGCTTCCTTCGAAATCTCTAAATTGAGAAACAAATAGTTGGGATTGGCTACGGTTTGAGTGCTCATGAGCTTTACGCCCGGATAGGTAATGCCTACTTTTTGGAAGGCGATGTTGGGCCCGTAAACCATGATTTGTAGGCTCTCATTGGCCATGCCCGCCCACCAAAATGGGGGCTCTACTCTTTGCAAGTTTTGCGCCTTTAGGGTAAAGGCAAAACAAGGCATTAGTAATAGCAGGGCGAGTAGTGTTCTTCTCATATGATTGAAATAGTCCTGACAGATTAATAAAACTATATATACTCCTGATTTATTAGTTTAATCGCTCCACTTTATAAAATGACACCCAAAAACGCTCAAAGACAGTCGTTTTGACCAAAGGTTGCAGCTAAAAGTAGCATACAATAAGTGTGTTTCGCTATTCGTAAATAGGGGGTAATTACACCCAAAACATCACACATCGATAAAACGCTACTTAACACGCTCCGCCTGGCGGAGAACGAAAATTGCAAATTCAATCGTTTGGTCTTACCAAATCTTATCGACCGGACACAATGCTAAACCTATGAGTAGCCGCAAACTTCTGCTTTTCTTTTTTTGCGTGGTCAGTATGAGCCTTAATGCTCAGGACCAACTCGGCCTTAGACTAGAAAACTATTCAGGTATCAACGCCATTGGCCTCAATCCCGCCGCTCAAGTCGGGAGTCCATTGCGTTGGGACTTGCAACTCGGGGGAGGAGGACTCTTCTTTGATAATAATTATGCCTACTTCCGCAATACCAATATGCAGTCTGCGATTGGTAATCTGGGCAACATCAGTATCACACCCAATTTGAGCCCGGAGCCTGTACCCGCAAACGGTTTGGTGATGGACTTTTTCCAATCTGACAAGCGCCATGTCGGCTACGCCAATGCAGTGATCTTAGGACCTGCCTTTGGTCTGAATCTCGGGGATCAGAGTTTTGGAGTGTACACCAAGTTGCGAGCTGCTGCTGGCGCGCGAAGAGTGCCTTCGGCGCTTGGTTACTATAGTCTAACTCAACTAGAAAGTGTCAATCAGCTAAGTTTGACCCCTTTTCAAGCCGCAGGCATGGTTTGGGGAGAATTAGGCTTCAACTACGCCCGCAAAGTAAATGATGCCCTTAGTGTAGGGGCCACCGTCAAATACCTCCAAGGCTATGAAGGTGTGATGATCCGCAATCATAAAACCACAGATGTTCAATCCTTGGGAGGAGACGTGGTCAGTGTTGATAATTTTGATTATACCTTCGCCTTCGCTACTGATGCCCTGCAACAAAATAATGCCACCCTTGGTCAGTTGATGAATTCCCAAGGCATGGGGCTTGGTCTTGATATTGGCGCTACCTACCAAGTAAATGATCAACTCAAAGTCGCGGCTTCCTTAATGGACGTAGGCTTCGTCAATTTTGGTCTCAATACCCAGTTTAACCGCTTTGAGTCGAGAGATACTTTTCAGATCACCGCGGCAGAGCAAGCAGAGGTGACCGGTCTTTTGGATGGGGTAGAGTTCCTAAATTCTAAGGTGATTGCCCGCAATCATAGCTCTAAGCAATCTGAGCGTTTTGCCATGTGGATTCCTGCCGCTTTGACCTTACAAGCAGACTACAATTTTGGAGAAAACTTCTTTATCAATACCACCATCATTCGTCGCGTGCCCACGCCGGGAGTAGGGGTGAAGCGAGCCAATCTAATGGCCGTTACCCCTCGTTATGAGTCTAAGTGGTTTGGTTTTTCAACCCCTTTGGTTTGGTATGACGATCGCGACCTTCGCTTCGGTATGGCGGTACGTATGGGGCCATTGACGGTCGGTAGTGACAATTTGAGTGGGTTTTTCCGTCAGTCAGAGTTTAGCGGTGGCGATATTTATGCCTCCCTGCGGGTAACGCCTTTTAATGTAGACATCAATCGTCGAGGTGGATTTAATACCGGCAGAGGACGAGGCTATAAACCCCCAAAACGCAGAGGACGTAAAGAGCCGGGCTGTTATAAGCCTAAGCGTTAGTTTTTGTTTTGCCGCTGCGCGGAACGCTTAGGTGGAATTGTTGAATGGATGAATAGTTGAAGTGTTGAATCAAAACGTTTAAAAATTCAACCATTCAACAATTCAAAACCTCAACCATTGAATAAGCGTTCCGCGCAGCGGTAAAACCCTAAAAATTGAACTGAATGTTGCCATTTTGATACTCCACGGCAATGTAGATGCCTAAGATCACCAAGAGGCCTAGGATCACGGCAATGGCAATTTTGGTAGGCGAATAAGGCTTTTTGCCATTGATGCGACCAGTTTGGCCATTGACCAAAAACTGAAAAACTTTGTTTTTGTAACGATAGCCTGCCACCCAAGAAGGGAGGAGAATATGTTTATAAGTCAGACGGTCTTTTTGGGTTCGAATCCGTAAGTGGCGGTAAGTATCCCCCGGGATTTGTCTGATGATGGATTGTTTGATATCATCATCCATGATGCGGTCTGCTACTTGGTAACTTTCCTTCAGATCATGTTGATACAATTCGGTTTCCCAGCCTAGCAGATAGTGCGCATCATAATTGACCACCTCCGTCAGATCATAAGGGTAAATCCCTTCTGCAAGGCCTTGTTGTACGCCATGAGAAGCTACGACTAATACATCATCAAAAAAGTGTTGAAAGTGTCCATTGGCAGGCACCCAGCGGATCTTCTGGACTTGACGGGTTTGGCGTTGGCCATTGGCATCGGTATAAGACTGAGTCTCATAATAGTAATGTCCAGCCTGGGCCGACCACTGAGAATGGGTATAGGCGTCAAAGGTGAAAAAGGGGAGGTAAACTCCTTGAATCTTTTCTAAGGATGCTAGCTTAGTGAGGTTATTGGGATGAAACCATCCTCGCCCTAGCCACTTGCGAAATTTTTCATAGGCGGTTTCTTTGGAAACCTTGAACGGCAATACTCCTGCAGGTTGTATAACTCTTGTTTCAGTAGCAGTTTCGTTTACCGCCTCAGAGCCGCAAAAGGGACAGGTTAAACCCACCTGATCTCCGGGAACTAATAGGTCTGAACCACAGCCCGAACAATGGTAAGCCTTGGCTTCGACATTGAGGCCTCGCCGGGTGTCGTCCATTTCCATGCCTGCATGCAGGGGACGTTCAATGATCTCATCTTTTGCTTTAGATAAGTCTTGCGTATAACCGCAAAAATCACAATGCAGTTTCCCCAGGCCTTCATCAAAGGTGACCTGGGGATTTCCGCAATTTGGACATTTTACCTGCAGGTATTCTGCCATATTATTCTCTATTCCAGCTAGGCATGCGGCCTGGTGTATAAGGCGCACCCATTGCTTCTAGTTCTTTTTCTAGTTTTTGGACGGAGCTTACGACTCCTTCTAGTTGTTCCATCACTGGTTCAAATAGCTCGCCAGCAATTTCGTATTGCTCCTTCATTTCGGTAGGGATCGCAGAAGATGAGGAGCCTAATCCCCAAAGGATTCTACCAACTCTGCCACTTACAGAAGGCACAGTTTCAAACTGTCGGCGAGAAAGACTAGGATCTCCGTTGAGCGCCAAGGAAATTTCTTGCAGCCCTTGCTCAATTTCTTTGATTTTACCGAGCATGTCAAGCGGTACATCAGGGGTATTTCTGACAGCAGCCTTAAGATAATCCATCCGCTTTTTGAGGTCATTGGTCATAGCGCTGGCTGCAGAAACAGAACGCTGTAGTTCTGCTGCTTTGCCCATGAAAGCGACCACCTCAGCACGATCCTCGGCTGGAAGGGTTACATTGTCTAGTGGCTTGATATTGAAGGATTGTTTGCCCACTAACTCAGTGGCTTCCCCATTGACTACTTTGGACATTGACACATAATAGGTACCGGGTAGGGCCATATAACCGCGACCATCACGTCTAGGGTTGACAGGAGAGGTTGAAGGATAACGGAAGTCCCAGGTAATCTTCTTCATGCCTGTTGAGGCAGAAGTCTTGATCCTACGAACTACATTGTCTTCACCATCGGTGATGGTGAAAAGTAAATAAGGTTTTTCCTCATTGTCCTCAGCACGCATTTCTTCAAAACTTGGATAGGGAATTGGCTCTCCTGCTTTAGCAAGCTCTTTTTCCTTCTCCTTACGGATCTGCTTTAGCGTCTTGATAGGATCTTTGAAGTGGTAGGTAATCACTGCACCTACAGGCGGGTTAGGAGCAGTAAAGAAAGACTCTCCTTGGAAGGCTTTGCCATATCCTCCTACCGGCGTAGCCTGATTAAACATCCAAGCATCTTTGATTGGGAAGATGTGCGCCTCTGCTGCTAGAGCTTCTTCATTCAAAGAACGCAAAGGAGCATAGTTGTCGAGAACGTAGAATCCTCGGCCAAATGAGGCAAGAACCAAGTCGTTTTCACGCTTCTGAATGGCGATATCACGGATAGCAATGGTAGGAAGCCCCGCTTTCATTTGGGTCCAGTTGGTGCCACCGTCAAGACTAACAAATAGCCCAAACTCGGTACCAGCAAATAATAGATTTGGATCTACATGGTCTTCAGCAATCGCATAGACAGAACCACGCTCTGGAAGGTTATTGGCGATCGAAGTCCAAGTTTGACCTTTGTCTGTACTCTTATAAAGATA
>CAZHOC010000089.1:0-10727 GCA_964534295.1 uncultured Bacteroidia bacterium
AATACAACCCAAGCGTGTAGCTCATAAATCAACAGAGGAATTTTGTCGGAGGCTCCGCTACCCGCCAATCCTACTACGTGTTCGGAACCAATATTTGAAGCAAATATCGAGGCTCCAACTACAAACCAACCTGCATGTCGGCCAGCGAGGAAGTAATCTTCCGTTGAATCTTGTTTCTGGCGAATAACCCACCAGGCGACTCCCAGCAGTACCCCAAAATAGAGGGCGACCACTATCCAGTCGAGTGTTTCAAAAGTAATCATGTGGTAAAAAAATTGTAGTAGTAGTCAAAAGTACAATAAGTAGCGGATCATGAAGATAAGCGATAAAACAAATTGTTCCAGCTTAATGCGAAAAATATTCTCTTTTTGACCTGAGAGTACTATGGAGTGGGGAGTAGTTAGACAATAGTAGGAAGTAGTTAGACAATAGTAGTAAGTAGTTAGACAATAGTATTAAGTAGAAAGAGGGGGCTATGTGATTGGTTAGGTTGCTTGTCAAGCGTCTTAATACTAAATACTTTCTACTAAATACTTAAGAGATAGGCGTTCCGCGCAGCGGCAAAAAAAAAGCCACGAGAGCTAATCAATCGTGGTCGGTCAGATAAGTAGTAAGACAAAAGTAGGAAGTAGTAAGACAATAGTATTAAGTAGAAAGAGGAGGGCTTTGTGATTATTAAGTTGCTTGAAGATCGTCTTAATACTAAATACTTTCTACTAAATACTAAAAAACCTCAGGCTTGCCATCGGTCCTGATATTTGATAAAGATCTTCGCAATATTGCGGGCGTCGTCGATCCCACGGTGATGAGTTCCCACCAAATCAAAGCCCTCATTTTTCAAAGCGCGAGCCATCCCCATATGCTTTTTGGCTCCTACCAGCTCAGTATATTGATGTTTTACGCTAATGTGGTGAGCGAGCCAATCCGTCTCTAATTGGTGTAGTTTACAGTCTTTTTCAAACTGACTGCGATCATAAAATCCCCATGAGCAAAGCAGATAAGGCTGGCTCAAATCGATCCAATCGGTAAAGCTTTTGAGCACCTCAGGAAATTTCTCCGCCTGATCCACATTGGCTTGGGTAATTGAGGTCAATTCCGTACAAAAAGGCGATAGTGTGGGATAAAGATGAGGCTGGACAAAGTGAGCAAACTCGTCTAATATGTTGCCCTGTTCGTCAATGGCCAAGGCCCCGATTTCGATTATCTCGGATGGTTTTTTGTGGCCTCGTTCTCGCCAACATGTGGCTTCGAGGTCAAGTACTATATATTTCATCTTTGTCCTTACGCATTTATTGGGGCTTCGTTGGTAGCCACTTCGTGGAACGCAAAATCCTCCACTCTAAAGGTCTAGAGCAGAGGATCTATTTCTACAATAAATTCGCCTTAGGCAAACTGTAACTGTGTCATATACTTAGCGCAGGCATCCGCACTCTTTAGTGGTGTGGACCCATCATAACGCTCCTGCTCAACAATGTAGTATTCCATACCATTATCTGCCGCCACCTTCAGAATTTCGGCATAATTGATAGAACCAGTACCTAAATCACAAGAGGCATTGCCTTCCCCTTCTTTTGCATTGATCATGCGATCTTTGACGTGGCAGAGTCTGATTCTGTCTTTATATTTTTGTAGGAATGGAATCGGGTCGACTCCAGCAGTTACTACCCAATAAAGGTCGGCCTCAAAGTCAACGGTTTCAGGGTTTACGTTGTCCATCAGGTATTCCTGAGGAATTTGCCCTTCCAGCTCTTCGAAAGAATAAGCGTGATTATGATAGGCAAAACGAATTCCATTTTTAGCACAGATATCCCCGCATTCGTTGAACTTATCGACGATTTTTTTCCAATCGTCCATGCTTTTTTGAGCCCCGAGATAAGGGCAGATGAGATACCTCATGCCGGTTTCGGCAGCTTGAGCGGCTTTCGTCTCAAAATCCTCGTTGATATTGCAATGGCTTGCGACCATATCTAAACCCAGGTCGTCGAGATAGGCCTTAAATTCTTTTGGTGCCATATCCCAAAACATGCCCTGTTTCCCTTCATAGCTTTCAATTTGGGTATAACCATAGTCAGCGATCTTTTTTAAAACGCCTTTGGGATCTTTGGGCATATCATCACGCAGGGTATATAATTGGATACCAAACTTATCTAAACTGCCTTTGATGACTTCGGCATTGGCAGCAGTATCAGCGGTAGAAGATTGACCACTTTGAGTAGAACAGGCCCAGGCCGGGAGAATTAAAGCCCCTGCTCCTACTGCACCCGCTTTCTGCAGGAAATTGCGACGAGAGTTATTCATGTAAATAGTAGTTTTTGGAAATGAACAGATAAGATAAAAAAATATCGGGCTGCCTTGCAGTCAAAAGCAGCATTGTCGCATGATTTGATGATTTTATTCTAGAGTCCCCCCTTTTAATAGAGGACGAGCTTATGGACTTCCCCTAATTCAGGGGCTAGCATTTGAATAAAATAGAGTCCTGGGTTGAGGCGAGACAAATCGAGACTGGCCTCTCCAATTCCCTTTATGGTGGATAAAGATTGTGGGTTCATGACCAAACGTCCACTAACATCCATGATCCGGACCTGAATAACATCTTCCTCTGGACTAGCATATTGTAGGAGCACCTTCCCTTGGGCGGGATTGGGTTTTAGGTTAATGATGGCAAAATGTTCCGGGATAACTACAGGATCGGGGTCCGGATCAGGATCGGGATCAGGATCTGAGAGCGTGCCTCCATAACATACACCATCCGTTCTGCGGATTTCATCACGCGAACAAGAGGGGCGATTTTCGCTAATCTTTACGAAGTTGAGGCCAGAGAGGAGATTCTTCAAGACACAGCAACTGTCCAATAGCGGATTGTCTTGAATATGGACTCCGTAGCCAATCTCGCTAAGACCCGCGAACCCATCTAGATTTTGTAGTTGATCGTTATGGATAATTTTTAGCAGTCCTCCATAGCGCCCGTTCAAGCCAGAGAGACCGTCAACATTACTAATCCCCAAGCGCTCAAGATTTAATTTTGCCTTTGTAGAATATTGCTCATCTAACTTATGCAGCCCTTCTAAGCCATCCAGATCTTCTAGCGAGGGCAAGTACTGTAAGAATAGTAAGGCAAGAGAATCCTCCTCGGCTGGAAAACCTTGCAGCGTGCTGATCCCACAACCTTGGATATAGAGCTTGTCCAAATTCTTCAGGTTTTCCAATCCATTTAAGCTTTGTAAGCCTCCATTGCCGTCTAACATCAGATTATGGATAGACTCTACATCATCAAAAATGCTCAAATCATAGAGGTCCTTCACTCCTGAAATATTGACATCCGCAATACTCCCTGATAATTGATTTAGCCCACTTAAATCTAAAACATCAGTAGTGTAAACCATCAAATCATTGAGAAAAAGGTGATCTACATACCGTAAGCTATCCAGCCCACTAAAATCAGTTAAGTTAATGCAGTTAGTAATCGAAAGGGACGTTAATGAACGTACTGGGTAAAAGGCATCCAAACGCTGCAGACCGGTGATTTTTACATAAATCGACTCAGAAACATCCAATTGAGCCAAGGCAGAAAGACTGAAGATATCGACCAGTCGCAGATCAACATTTCGGCTATTGCGCAGATTATAAAGCCCGTCTATGCTGAGGAGCTTACTTTCATAAAGGTAGATCTCATCAGCTCCCGTAAACCCAATCAAGCCGTCTAGGTTGATCAACTCATTAAATCGTAAATCCAGTAAATCGATATGTCCACTCAACCCCATCAAGCTGTCAAGATGAGTTAATTCAGAATGCTCGATCAGAATCGTATCAATACTCCCTTCTAAACCACCTAGTCCGTCGATATTAGTAAGCTCACGATTTCGCCCTAGCTCCAGTTTGCTTAAGCTCTTTAAATTGTGGAGCGCATCAATATTGGTCAGATCATTATTATTTTCAATTTCTAGTTTACCACTTAGGCTTTTGAGAGAATCTAGACCAGCAAGATTTGTCAGGCTGGTACCGCGAATCCGGAGGTTACCCGCATGTTTGAGTTTGAGCAACGGACTTATATCCGTGATATCGTTTCCGTTGATGTGTACCGTTCCGGGAACGATAGAGTCGTTAAAAGCATTGACTCTGGCTTGATTGTATAAGGCAGCATCTTGAGCGTGAAGCAAGGGCAATAGCCCAAGGAAGGTGCTCCCACAAAGGAGCAGTCGAAAAAGGATAGTCTTCATAGTGATGTAGCGTTAGTAGGAATGACAGGCTCCGCTCATCAAAGCACACGACTTAAAATAAGAAATGGTTGGGAAAGTAGCCTTAGTCCTAATTGTTATGCTGAGCTTTTACTGCCGCTGCGCGGAACGCTTGTCCCTACTTCGACATACCAAGCGCGCCAATAGTAGCTTTCGAGTGAGCGAAGCGACGAGAAATGAAAAAGGAGCATTTGGTAGCTGCGCGCATGTATGCCGCAGCCAAGAGATAAGCGTTCTGCGAAGCAGTAAGCCCTAACGCATCTTCTTCAACTTATAAAACATATCCCCTAGCCCATTGATTTTGATTTCATAGACCGTGGATAATTGCATACCCAGCTTACCTTTGGGCATACCTTCCCGCTTCATCCACTCGAGATAGTGTACAGGAATGTCGCAGAGCAGGCGCCCCGCATACTTGCCATAAGGCATTTTGACTCTAACGAGGTCCAACAGGATTTTAGGATCGGGTTCCATATTACAAAGGTAAGCGAATTCCTTTGCTATAATAGCGCCAATTACATTTTGTAAATAAGCTCCCGATTAAAAAGATAGAATTTGCCAACCAACTCTTTCTCGCTTCTACCTTTTTAGGATTTAAACAATTTGGAGCAAAACGGTTTTTACATTAAAAGTCTTCATCATGAAAAAAAAGTCAACCCTATTATTAGGACTAGCATGTCTCATGTTTAGTCTCCTCTCAGCCCAAAACGGCCTGATCTACGGTCTTCATTTTACCAATGGTCAATTGCGCTTTGCCGAGTACAATATCCAAACGGGCAATCTCAATGTCCTCACCCCTAACGCGATCAGCCCGGATGGTTTTCAACCGGGTGTTGCGGACTACGATCACTTCAACAAAGTCTATTATTACCTCCGCAATAGCGGAAATGCATCACAGATTTACGCCATTGATGCAGTTACAGGCAATACCCTATCCGTTGCCACGATGAATAGTGGCAATAATGCCGTCTCTCCCATCACCAATATCGCCTACAACTGGCTCAATGATACGATCTACGGCCTCAACTACACTTTTAATAGCAATAGTGGGCAAACCATCCTCAAATTAGCTTCGGTCGATCCGCAAAGCGGAGCTGTACAGATTATATCCAGCAATCCAGTTAGTACCACTCCCTTCGGTTCGGGAAATTCAGACATCGATCCGGTCCACCGTCGTTACTTTTATATCACGACTAATCGTTTGTACACTGTAGACCTAGACAATGGTACGGCCACCTATGATGTCGCCATCAATATGCCGGCCAATACTTCTTTTGTCAACCTTACCTACAATTGGGTCGATCAACAGCTGTATGGTTTAGCCTTTGGTCCGGCAGCTAATCCCAGTGGGATTTTCACCTATCAGCTACAACTCGCTACCGTTGATCCCACCACCGGTAATACCCAGATTCTTTCTAGCGTTCCCTTGAGCTTAGATGGTTTTTCGACCAGCGATTGTGATATCGATCCTGTAGGCAATCGATACTTTTACATTCGCCAAAACGCCCTCTATACGGCGGATTTGACTACAGGTGCCCTTCTCAGTGTTACCCCTTTTCCAAACCCTAATAATGCAATCTCCCCTCTGACGAGCATGGCTTTTGATGAGTTTACCACTGCGCTACCCCTGCCAAGAGCCCAAATGAATATGGGCGAGCCTATCAATTTTGATCCAGCAAATCCTCCTGCTTTAGATGCTTATGTGGGCGCAGATGCTAGTTACCTGTGGAGTGATGGTTCTACCAATCCGCAAATGATAGCCTCAGGTCCTGGAACCTATTCTGTGCAAATCACCAAAGGATCCTTCGTGATTGAAGGGAGTGTCAAACTTGAGTCTCAAAACGCTACCTCTATCCAAGAAATCCTGCCAGAGGCGCTAAGGGTGTACCCTAATCCAGCAAAAGACTACCTCTTTTATCAGTGGGAAGAAACAGAGCCTTTGCTTGGGATACAGCTTTATAATGCGCAAGGCAAGATCGTCTGGCAGCAAAGTGCGCCAAGTCCGGAAGGTCAAATAGCTGTCGGATCCTTTGCTGAAGGAATTTATCTCCTCAAAATAGAGACTGCTAAAGGCCAGCTCGTGCAACGAGTCATCCTTAACAAATAATCTGTGAGTAAGCCTCTCCCTCAATCTCCTTCGGAAGGGGATTGAGGGGAGGACTACATCTTATAATAGAGACAAGCGTTCCGCGTCCCGAAAGCTTTCGGGAGTAAGCCCAAAACCTAATCAAAAACCGCTAGACGGATATCCCGAAACTGAATCTGAGAAGGACCTTTATCATCAAAAATCCTGATGCCGGCTTGGAGCGCAATGTGTCCTGCCTCTTCAAACATCCCTGCGGGGAACGCATGGTCGGCGCTCTCCTGACCATTTACATATAGGACCAGCTCCTCATTTACGGCGAGTATCTCAAAGCGATTCCAGTCTTCAAAGTCGATCAATTGACTGAAGGCACGGGCATGCGCCACAATTGAGCCCGTCGAAAAGGCATGAGTAAAGCCATTATGGTCATAAATATTGCATTCGATACCGCCTTGGACCGAAATATTGTTAGTGCTATCGGGATGGAGGCGGACGAATATGCCGCTATTGTCTTCTTTGGCAATTTTAAATTCGGCACTGAGATAGAGATTTTTGTAGAGGGAATCTGAGATCAAATAGCCTCCCTCTACCCCAGAAAGTCCCGTCAAAACGCCTTCTTCCAAAGTCCAAGTGCCCGTACCCGTCTGAAACCAACCATTGAGATTATCTGTCAGAACAGGCTGCGCCGCTTCTTGCCCTTGGCTTCTATACATGCCATAGTCAAAGACTTCTGCATTTTCCTCTGAGGCTATTGACTGAATCTTTACATTGCGAAATTGCTCCTCTAGACTCACGATGTCCTGGGCCGCTTGAAAACCAATCTTCCCTTTTTTGACCCCATTAGCCTGCGTGGCTACTACCAATTGCTCATTGATGCGGACTTCAATGAGCGCTCCTTTTACAGAAACGGCAATCTGGTTCCATGCTCTAGTGGGCACATTTTCCAAAACCATAGCCCGCGCCTGATTGACTAGGCTGCCGAGGGTATTTTGCTGATCTGGATCATGGGTGAGATTGATGCGGAGGCCTCCTTCGGAGAACGATTCTCCCTCTCCCAATGCGAATAGAATTTGATTTTGCTGGCCAGAGGCTAGAAAAAACTCAGCTTCCAAGCGGAAATCTTGATACTCACTATTAGACAAAACGCCACCATCCACTTTTTCCCATTCCGCAAAATTGACGGCTTCCCAGCCCTGAGCGAGTCTAGCATTTTGAGTATTGCTGCTCTCCTCACAAGCGATGATTAAAGCGCCAATCAGCAAAAATCCTGATAATATTTTGGTGGTATTCATAAAGCCCAAGTGATGAGATTGAGGATGAACGTTCTGCGAAGCAGGGAGAAAGTACAATTTCTTCGCAACCGCAAAAGCCCGATTGATCCTATATTTTTCCCTCTTGAAATATCTAAAATAGACTAAGTGCGCATCGCTCGCAAAAAATTATTAGCTTGAGGCAACCGATTTCAAGATCACTACGTCTCGGTTGCTATCACACAAAAAGCCTATTAACCCACACTACTCAGATGAGTAAAACTGTTCATGCGCTATATATCGGCCTCTTTGTGGCCATCACCATCGTGGTCACGATATATCTTGCCTATACCGGTTATGCTTATTATAATCTTCCTCTCGAGGAACGCTTTTATCATCCTCGCCACGATTGGTTTAAACCTAGCGGAGCATATGGACATGGTCTGGGCATAGTTGGGACATTCCTAATATTGTTTGGTGTTTGCATTTATATCGCACGTAAACGCTACGGCTTTATGGCGCGCCAAATCCGACTAAAGTATCTGCTAGAGTTTCATATTTTCCTTTGCACAGTAGGGCCAATTATGATTCTATTCCACACGGCTTTTAAGTTTGGAGGGATCGTCTCGGTTGCTTTTTGGAGCATGGTAGCAGTTGTTGCCAGTGGGGTGATTGGCCGCTTTATCTATGTGCAGATCCCTCATAGTATCGAAGGCCGGGCCTTGAGTTTGGCAGAGGTAAATGCTATGAAGCAAGATATTGGTGAGGTGTTAAGAGAAAAGTTTGGAGTTGAATCAGCCTTTTCGATGCAATTGGCTAGTATCGCTAATGGCCCAGCTTCGGATCAATTAGGTCAATTAAGACAAGCCTTGAGATCGCATAATATCCCAAAGAAGGATCGTAAACCGATTCTGAATCTTTTTAAGCAGGAAATTTCGCTGGCAAAAAAGATTTCTCGGCTGGAGACCATGCAGAGGCTTTTTAAATATTGGCATGTGGCGCATTTACCTTTTGCCCTCATCATGTTGGTTATAGTTGTCCTCCACGTGGGAGTGACACTGGCATTTGGCTACAAATGGATATTCTAATGGGAGAAGTCGTATTAGAACAAATCATCATTTACGGCAGTGTAGCTTTGCTATGCGGCATCATCATTTGGGTCTATATGAAAAGGCTCAAATCTGCCTCTAAGGTGGTGGAACAAAAAGTAGCTATTGCCAAGGAAGAAGGGCTTTTGGAACCAGTCTCTCTGCATCCATATATAGACCTAAAGACTTGTATCGGCAGCGCGGCCTGTGTCTCTCATTGCCCAGAAAAAGACATTCTCGGCATTATTGATGGCAAAGCAACCGTAGTCAATACCTCAAATTGTGTCGGCCATGGCGCATGCTTTCACTCCTGTCCGGTAGAGGCCATTTCGCTGCGCATTGGCACGGAGACTCGGGGCGTAGACCTCCCCCATGTCAATCAAAACTTTGAGACCAATATTCGGGGCATCTTCATCGCCGGAGAGCTTGGTGGCATGGGCTTGATCAAAAACAGTGTTGAGCAAGGCCAACAAGCCATTGAAAATGTACTCAAAAGTAATAAGCCGAAAAAAGAAGGAGTTTTGGATGTGTTGATTGTGGGTGCTGGACCGGCCGGCATTTCGGCCTCCTTAGCTGCTAAAAAACATGGGCTTAGCTCATTGACACTCGAACAAGACTCTCTTGGAGGTACCGTATATACTTTCCCTCGCGCCAAAATCGTGATGACGGCGCCAATGAACTTACCCCTTTATGGTAAGATCAAACTATATGAGACCAGCAAAGATGAACTGATCGAACTTTGGGAAAAGGTGATCCGAGAGCAGGATCTAAAAATCCTAGAAAAAACGAAAGCAGAACAGATTATCCCCCAAGCCGACGATACCTTTAAGGTCATCAGTAGTGAAGGAATTGAGTATATCGCTAACCACGTTTTATTTGCTATTGGGAGAAGAGGAAGTCCTCGCAAACTCGGAGTCCCGGGTGAGGAAACCCAAAAAGTAGCGTACCGCCTACTGGAGCCAGAAAGAATCAATGATCGCAAGATCATGGTAGTCGGCGGGGGAGATTCTGCCATCGAATCAGCCTTATTGCTCAAAGACCAAAATGAGGTATGCTTATCTTATCGAAAGGATAAGTTTGCCCGCCTCAAACCAAAAAACAGAACGAAAATACTAGCTGCCATAGACGCTGGCGAGATCGACGTCATCTACAACTCTAATGTGCTCAGCATCAATCCTGATCATGTGCTACTCAAAGTTAGTGGTGAAGACCAAGCCATGCAGCGAGCCAATGATCAAGTCTACATATTTATCGGCGGTGAGCTCCCTACTGGTTTCTTGGAAAAAGCTGGAGTAGCTATTACGAAGCGCTTTGGTTATATCGTCAAAAAGCATAAATAATTCATTTTGAATCGCTTGACCCGACATATCTTTTTGCTATTGAGCCTTTCGCTCACAGTGGCCCAGGCCCAGCTCTCTCCGGGAGATCTGAGCAGTGCCCATGCGGAATATGAGGGCCTAAGCAATTGTACGCTTTGTCACGATCTAGGCAACAAAGTCACCAATCAAAAATGTCTGGAGTGCCATGAGGATATCCAATCCTTCCTAGACGCTAACGAGGGCTATCATGCTCATCAATCTGTCAAACAACAGGATTGCTTTACATGCCATAGCGAGCACCACGGTCGTCGCTTTGATATGGTGCGCTTTGATCAGGACGCCTTTGACCACAATCTGACTGGCTATGAGCTAGAAGGGCAGCATGATGTGATTGATTGCCGTGAGTGTCATGCACCAGAAAATATCGCTGATCCCGAGATCAGAAGACGAGAAAACACCTTCCTTGGCTTAGACCAAGAATGCTTGTCTTGCCACGACGATTACCACCAGCAGACCTTATCAGAAGATTGCATCAGCTGCCATAATTTTGAAGGCTTTAGTCCGGCTCCTGGTTTTGATCATGACGAGGCTGAGTTTGCGTTAAGGGGTGAGCACATCAATGTAGAATGTATCGAGTGCCACCAAAAAACTACCCGCAACGGCCAAGAATTTCAAGAATTTATGGGTATTCCCTTTGGTCGCTGTACGGACTGTCATGACGATGTCCATAATGGGCAGCTGCCGGGTACTTG
>CAZHOC010000090.1:0-10718 GCA_964534295.1 uncultured Bacteroidia bacterium
CACTGATTTCATCCGCGTAACGCTCGTGGCCCAAAATCTCCAAGCCCAAACTGCTACTGCAATCTTCCCAGAGCAAGAACTACTTGATACCACCCGGCAAACAGAATATATTTTCCCCAATGAATTTTCAGATATACGCCTTACCAAACTAGTCGTTAAATCAGGTAAAATTGAAGCGGAGACGGAAAGTACCATTGAGGATAGCATCCTCTTCTCCTATAGCCTTCCAGGAGCTACAAATGCTCAGGGCGAGGTACCAGAGGTTTCCCTAAAAATCGATCCTGCCACTGGCAACACGCCCAATATTCAGACTGCGGAAGCTTCTTTGGGTGGTTTTACGATGGATTTAAGTGGGGGTGCCATAGGAGCTAACACTCTGCAAGAACAAATTAAGGTGAGTCTACTCTTTTCAGGCAATGTCACTACCTTGGATGAAAACGATTATGTCTCCGTTAGTTTTGGATTGACAGAAATTGAGCCCACCTATGTGGAAGGATTTATTGGTAGAGACGTTTTTCGTTTTAGCGGTCAAGAGGCCATCGATCTCTTTGATGAGCTGGATATCGAAAAGCTAAGCTTTACTCAGCCAAGGGCAGAATTGGTATTTGCCAATTCTATCGGCCTCGACGCTCAGGTTGAAATCAATGATCTCTTAGCGATCAATGATAAGACTAATACCCAGACCCAATTGGTTGGAAGCCCTATTTTGGCGGGACCATTAACCATCGCAGGTCCCAATCTTCCTGATACCAATGAAGTCGTATTGACTCGCTTACCCTTTGATGTAGGCAACTCCAACATCGATGACTTTATCAACATACTGGCGACTGAGCTTCGTTATGATCTCAGCCTTACCACTAACGTCAACCAAACTCCCCAACAACTAGATAACTTTGCCACCGATGATAGCGAAGTTGCGGCCTATGTAGAGTTTACCCTCCCACTTGAAGGGCAAATTGGAGGATTAAGACTTGAGGACACAGTTGATGTTAACTTTGCAGACTCCGGCTTAGAGTTAGAAAACATTGCCGAAGCAGAATTGACCCTCATTCTCGAAAACCAATTTCCTTTATCGGTTGACGTTTTTGTTGATCTATTAGATGAGTCTAAGCGTTCACTGGAAGTGCCCCTAGAAGGCAGCCAAATAGCCGCGGGCATAGTGGATGCAAATGGCCGCGTGATCCAAGCGAACAAAAGCGAATTCAAGGTCAAGCTAACCCAATCCGAATGGGAGGAGGTTCGAAATAGAGGTCGCTTCTTAGTTGTCCGATATGAAATGAATACTCAGCCAGGCGATGAAGCAGTGGCGCTGTATGATGATTATAAAATTTTGATGCGCCTGGTGGCAGGCATTCGTTACCAATTGGAAAACTAAGATCTGCATGTTGCATACAAAAAGATATTTCATCGCCTTCAGCCTTTTGCTGTGCCTGAGACCAGCCATTGCCCAAACGGGTTTTGCTTTGCGCTTTCAGACTGATCAGATCGGCGCAACTTATTGGCAACCCGCCCTTTTGGCCAAGCAACAAGCAAACGGAGGGATTCAAATCGGTCTCGATGCTGACTATAGCCTTGGCACCAACAGTCTACCATTTAATCTCTTACAATTTACTGACAGCTTTCTCGAGCAAGGGGAAAAGGATAGAATAATTGGCGAGTTAGGCAATAATAATCAGTTAAGAGCAGGCTTCATGCTGGGTGGTCAAGCGCAGTTTAGTCTAAAAGGATTGCCCTTGAGTTTGTCTTATCGTAGGCAGCAAAATGTCTTTTTTCAAGTACCCTCGCCCAATACCCTAGGCTTGGTATTGAACGGAAACCGACCTTATGCAGGCACTCCAGTAACCGATGAAAACGTACGCTTTCAAAATCTACAATGGAGTGAATATGGTATTGGCACCGCCTTTAGTAAAGACAAACTTGATTTCGGTTTTCGGGTAAAATTATTGGAAGGCCGAGTATTTAATCAATTGCAACGGTTGGACTACAGCTTTTTTACCGAATCTGATGGCACAGTAATCGATATCAGCGCAGACTATGAAGCCTTTAGTTATGATGCTCAGCAAGGAAATTGGGGAGTAGGCTTGGATTTGGGACTCTTGTACCAAGCGAGCAATCGCCTCCAATTAGGGATTAGCGCGAATAATATCAGTAGGATTTGGTGGAAGGGCAGCCAGTTTGAAAACCAAGTTGCCTTTAATTATGAAGGTGTGGAGATTGGGAGTCTGCTTAATGTCAACCTCCAGGACATCAATGACTTCTTTGTCATCGATACCGTGCAAGCTCTCTTCGTACCAGATAGCACCGTGGGTACGTTCCCCGCAGGGGTAGGCGGCAATGTCCAAGTCCAAGCGCAGTATACGCTTAAAAATGGCGGTAATGTATGGGCCAATGTCCAATATGGTCTTAATCCTTTCGCCGATGGCGGAACGATTCCCTTTTTTGGGCTAGGCTACCAAAAGCAGGTCAATAAATCTCTATTGCTAGGCACCCACTTTTATGGCGGAGGTATTGAAAGCTTCGGTTGGGGCTTATTTGGACAGTACCAATTTAAATGGCATGAAACTAATCAGGTAGCCCTCTTCCTGGCATTAGACAATAGTATGGGGGCTATTTTGCCCACATTGGGGAGAGGAATCCGCGCTAATGGAGGATTAAGTATCTATTTGTAGGCTTTTTGGCTTTGTGAGTCTATATTTGAAGGGATACACATACTTTACTATGAGAGCTACCAGCCTGCTAAGTGCAATCATCTGTTTTTTTCTGTGCCTTTCTATTCCGACAAAAAGCTTAGGACAATCTCCTAATGATGACGCACGACAAATGCGTTTTCGCCAAGCCCTAGTCAATTCATGGTTCATAGATGGATTTCAGGCCTCTGGTAGCGAGACGAGTGTTAAGCCTAAACAAGGTTCACTATTTATTTTCACCCCTGATCTTGGGTTCCGCTACAATTTAGCGGGGCAAAATGTTGTGGTAGAAGGTGGTTACACCCGGACAAAAGACAGTGTATATCTTCAACTAGGCCTAGCAGACCAAAACATTCATATCGATTCTGTTCGCTATGTGGTTCGCAATGGAGAGCCTTTCATTGATATGTACCAGGGGGGTGCTTCAGTAGGCAACCTCCAATCCAATGACTTTAATTCTCAGCGCGTACAAGAAGGATATAGCCTAGCTTTTTCCGCAGATTCTTCTTTGCTGACTTTGGTGGGCCCTGCGGGAACGTTTCAGCTCAAAAGATTAGTAGCAGATACAGGAGGTTTTTCCCTCATGTCTCTGCTTAGAGCATTATTAGGCATGGCCTTCTTATTGGCTGTCGCATATCTGCTCAGTACCAATCGTAAGCGGATTGATTGGCGACTTGTCGCCACTGGCATAGGCTTACAGCTTTTTTTGGCGATACTAGTATTAAAAGTCCCAGGAGCCAGCTGGATCTTTGAAAAGATATCAAAAGTATTTGTAGAAATTTTAGGCTTTACCGAGTCAGGGGTTAGCTTTCTATTTGGTGGTCTAGTTAACGGTAGTAGTGGTTTGATTTTCGCTTTACAGGTCTTGCCGACTATCGTCTTTTTCTCCGCCTTAATGGCCATTTTATACTATGCAGGCATCTTACAAAAAGTAGTTTACGGCTTTGCTTGGTTAATGAAAAAGACCATGCGCCTTTCGGGAGCAGAGAGTTTAGCGGCAGCTGGAAATATCTTTCTTGGCCAAACCGAGTCCCCGCTTTTAGTGCGTCCGTATCTAGAAAAAATGACGCGTTCGGAGATAATGGCTCTTATGACGGGAGGTATGGCTACCATTGCAGGTAGCGTATTTGCAGGGTATGTATTATTTCTTGGTGGCACTGATGAAGCCCAACGCTTATTATTTGCCAAGCACTTGCTAACTGCTTCTATCATTTCAGCCCCCGCAGCTTTAGTCGCAGCAAAAATGCTAGTGCCTGAGACAGAAGAAGTAAACGAGGACCTCGATGTACCAAAGGACAGGATTGGTTCCAACCTCTTGGACGCTATTACCAACGGTACTACAGACGGTCTAAAGTTGGCCGTAAATGTAGGGGTAATGCTCTTAGTCTTCATCGCCCTTATCCGCATGGTCAACTGGGGACTTGCTGATCAATTTGGAGAATGGACCAACCTTAATGATTGGGTAGCTGCTAGTACTGATGGCCGATACGCGCAATTCAACCTACAGTACATCTTTGGTTTGCTCTTCGCACCTGTGGCATGGTTACTAGGAGTACCCAGCGAAGACCTTATGATTGTGGGTCAACTTTTGGGAGAGAAAACCATCATCAATGAATTTGTGGCTTATACCTCCATGGGAGACGCCAAACAAATCGGCCTCTTTGCCAATTATAAATCGGTCATCATATCCACCTATGCCCTTTGTGGCTTTGCCAATTTCTCCTCGATCGGGATTCAAATTGGAGGCATAGGCGCATTGGCTCCGGGACAAAGAAAAACGCTCTCTGAGCTAGGGATTAAATCCCTCATTGGCGGAACCATTGCTGCCTTTATGACTGCCGTCTTGGCAGGGCTGATTGTCTAGAAGCCCATGCCTTTTTTTAGGTGATTTTTTTTTGCCTTTTTTTGCATTTTCTTCTTTCTGAATGAACACTACGGTGAAGTAGATCCCCTTTTCCGTAGCCGAGGGCATAATATATTTTATCACTTCTATTTGCTCTTGAGGAAACACCTCGTAGAGTTTCTCAGTTACATCTATGTTGCCTTTGGCATCATAAGTGCCATTTTCAAAGAAAAATGAGAGAATTCGCTGTCTGTCTTCCATAATTTTTTCTTTTCTAACCCTTAAAAGGTGGATTTTGTGACAGCCAATATTCAAATTATTGTATTTTTATTTTTCGGACAGACATAGTAACAGTTTTTCATGCGATTAGAAGACGAGATTAAACAGAAGACCCCGTTCCGATCAGCAAAGGAAAGGGCCATAGTAAATCTACTTTTCACTAACAACTGGCTCATAGGATTGCAAAAGCAAACTTTTAAGCCTTATGGGATCACCCTGCAACAATTCAATGTACTGCGGATTCTGAGAGGTCAATTTCCTGAACCTATTTCAACTTCAGACATTAGAGACCGTATGCTGGATCGAATGTCGGACGTTTCTCGCATTGTCGACCGTCTCGTCAGAAAACAGCTAGTTGAACGGAAGACTTGCAAGACTGATAAAAGATTGGTAGACGTTGTCATTACCGACACTGGCTTGGAGCTACTAGAGGAAATTGACAAAAACGTCAACATAAAAGGCTTCGCTATGGGTATCTCTGAAGAGCAAGCGGAGCAACTCAATGAACTCCTAGATCAACTCCGTACCATTTCAAAAGAAGTCTCCGCATAAATGGACTATTTCGTACACCCTACTGCTATTGTTGATGAAGGCGCGACTATCGGGAAGGGAACTAAAATTTGGCACTTCTGCCACCTAATGCCCGGCTGTAAAATCGGTGAGGATTGTTCCTTTGGTCAAAATGTATTTGTGGCCAATGGGGTAGAGATCGGCAATGGAGTTAAAGTTCAAAACAATGTGTCCATTTATGAAGGAGTTATCTGTGAAGATCAAGTCTTTTTGGGACCTTCTATGGTGTTTACCAACATCAAAAATCCTCGTTCTGGCATCGTTCGCAAAGGTCAATATGCGGTCACTCACCTCGCAAAAGGAGTAAGTATAGGTGCCAATGCGACCATCGTTTGTGGCGTAAAATTAGCCCCATATGCCTTTGTGGGAGCAGGTACCGTAATCACCAAAGATGTTCCCGCTTATGCCCTAATGGTTGGAAATCCAGCTCGTCAACTGGGTTGGATGAGCGAATACGGTCATCGCCTTGAATTTGACGACAACAATATTGCAGTTTGCCCCGAGAGTAAACAGCAGTATAAACTAGCTGACGGCAAAGTGGAACGCATCCACTAAAAACCTTACATCTTGCCGAATTTTTTGGGTGAAAATAACTACTTTTCGCTCACCCAAACCTAACATGAGTCACACAAGCCTCAAGCAAACCTCCTATATATACGCTCAGGAAACCATGAGAGCCGCTTTGGAGCGCCTCAATCTCCTTCCTAGCGGGACCCAGCTCTTCGTGCTGGAAGAAAACCAGCGACTAATCGGGACGCTTTCTGATCGCGATATTCGCAATGGTCTCTTACGCAATCTACAACTTGATGATCCGGTTAGGGTCTTTATGGACCCAGACTTTGCGTTCGTCACAGATGGCAACCTTAGTCCAGATCAGATGGATTCCTTCCGAGCCTCAGGTCTGCAGATTCTGCCGCTATTAGATGAGGGTCATCATATCATTGATCTCATTGACCTAGCAGATACCAAATCGATTTTGCCATTAGAGGCATTGATTATGGCAGGAGGTCAAGGCAAGCGATTAAGGCCCTACACTCAAGAGACCCCTAAACCCTTATTACCCTTAGGCAACAAAACCATCATTGAACATCTGATTGACCTTTTGGGGCAGTACGGTATTCAGAAAGTTCACTTTTGCACCCGTTACCGCCACCAGCAAATTGAAAGCTGCTTAAAGGAAAAGTACCAAGAGCTAAATCTCGAATTTCATGTCGAAGAACAAGCCTTAGGGACAGTCGGAGGTGCAGGTTTGATTAATAATTGGCAAAGAGAAGATCTACTCATTATCAATGCGGATCTTTTGACCAATATCAATCTAGCCCATTTTTTCAAAGCCTACCAGCAAAGTGAAGCGGATATGGCCATTGCGGCTACTCGCTTTGAGTTTCAAGTACCCTTTGCGGTTCTTGATACCCATTACGGGCAAGTTTATGGTATAGACGAAAAGCCCAAAATGTCCTATCAAACCAATGCGGGCATCTACTTGATCAAGCAAAAGGAGCTTGCCAATATTCCGCAAAATGAGGTTTTTGATGCGACTGATTTGATTGAAAAGCTGATCCAACAAAACAAAAAAGTCATTTCAGTACCTTTGGATGGATATTGGTTGGATATCGGCACGCCTGAAGACTATCACAAGGCGCAAGAAGACGTCCGCCATCTGGAGATAAAGTAGCGATGAAAGCAATCTTGGCCGTTAGCGGCGCAGGCGGATTTATTGGGAGCCACCTTGTGGAACACCTACTCGAAGCAGGGCATCCTGTTAGAGCACTCGTCCATTATCACAGCAATGGAAGTTGGGGTTGGCTAGATCCCTTTAAAAGCACTCCTCATCCTCAATTAGAAGTCGTAGCAGGAGATATACGTGATCCTTTTTGGGTTGAACAACAACTGGAAGGGGTTCATACCCTTTTTCATTTAGCTGCCCTGATCGCCATTCCCTTTAGCTATCAAGCACCGGCCAGTTACGTCTCGACCAATGTATTGGGCAGTATCAATATTCTGCAAGCCGCCCGTAAACACCAATGCGAACGAGTGATTCTCATGTCTACCTCTGAGGTATATGGGACCGCTCAAAAAATACCGATCAACGAACAGCATCCCGTCCGAGGGCAAAGTCCATACAGTGCAAGCAAAATAGGTATGGAAGCCCAAGGGGAAGCCTTTTTTCGCAGTTTTGATTTAGCTGTCAGCATCGTACGTCCCTTCAACAATTATGGCCCTCGCCAGTCTTTGAGGGGAGTTTTGCCGAGTATTTTGTTGCAACTGCTGCGCAGAACGCCAAAGCTCAGTTTAGGCGATCTACGCCCTAGTCGAGATTTTCTTTTTGTGAAGGATTGTGCGGCCGCCTTATATGCTATCTCCCAATCAGCAGATACGATCGGAAAAACGCTCAATATTGCCACTGGCCAAGAAATCACCATCGAAAAGTTAGCTAAGACCTTAATTGCGTTGCTGCATCCAGAAACGCAAATCGTTCAAGATCCTGAACGCATGCGGCCTGCCAATAGTGAGGTATTTAGACTTTGCGGAGATGCATCTCAACTAAAAGCACTTACTAGCTGGCAGCCCCAATATGATTTAGAATCAGGCCTGGCTGAGACCATCTCGTGGTTCCGCGAAGCGGAAAACCTCAAAGGCTACCCACCTCAATCCTATCAGTTATGATCCCTTTGTCAGAACCATATCTCAATGGTAATGAATGGGAGTACCTTAAGGAGTGCTTGGATACCAATTGGGTTTCTAGTGCTGGCCCCTTCGTGGAACGCTTTGAACGAGAAATCATAAAGCAGGTGAGAGTGCCTCATGCCGTCGCGCTTGCCTCTGGCACGGCCGCTTTGCATTTAGCTTTGATTGCGGCAGGTGTTGGACCGGGGGATTATGTGCTGGTTTCTGATCTGACCTTTGTTGCGCCCGTCAACGCCATCCGTTATGTCGGTGCTACTCCTATCCTAGTTGATGCTGATCCTAGGACTTGGCAAATGGATCACGAGCTGTTAGCCACCAAACTAGCATCTGAGTGCGAAATTCGGGAAGAAGGCTGTTATTGGATCGAAGGCAAGGGATATATCAAAGCCTTATTGCCGGTTCATATCCTCGGAGGTGCATGTGAAATGGAACACCTCCAACAATTGGCTGGGCAATACCAAATGGCTTTGATTGAGGATGCCTCAGAGGCACTGGGAACCATTCACGATGGAAAACCCTGCGGTAGTTGGGGGGATATGGGAGTACTGAGTTTCAATGGTAATAAGATCATCACCAGTGGGGGTGGTGGAATGTTTCTTTGCCGTGAAAGCGAATTCGCAGATAGAGTAAAGCACCTTAGCACGCAAGCGAGGACTGATGCACTCCGATATGTGCATGATGAGATAGGATTTAATTATCGGCTCTCAAACTTACATGCCGCAATGGGGCTCGCTCAGCTAGAACAGTTAGACCAATTCGTTCTGCGACGCAGAAAAAACGCAGAAAAATATACAGCCAGACTAGGCCAAATTGAGGGCATTCAGTTTCAAGAGCAAGAGATTTTTTGCCAGCCTAACCATTGGCTCTTTAGCATTTTGCACCCAGAGAAAGAAGCTTTGATGGCGCAACTCATTAAACAAAAAATCGGCTGTAGAGCCATCTGGAGGCCCATGCACCAACTGCCCATGTATCAGGATTGTAGTTTCTGGACCGCTAATAATTCTCCTGAAGATGGTGCCCAAAGCAGTCGCATTGCTAGCCAAGGACTGAGTCTGCCAAGCTCTGCTAGTCTAAGAGAAGAACAATTAGCATTTGTTTGCGCCCAGATAGAAGCGTTCAGCGAAGCTGGCTCCTAAGCAAAGAGGCTTAGATAGTTTTTCACAAAACCTTACATCACAAAAAGACTACCGGATCATAGCTTGTATTTGAGTAAAATAATTACTCATTTAGCAGGGATGATTGAAACTCTGATTTCGTCTAAGACCCGAATTAAGTTGTTGCTGAAGTTTTTTCTCAACAATAAAAACACTGGCTATCTCCGCAATCTTGAGGCTGAGTTTGGTGAATCCACCAATGCCATTCGCATGGAACTCAATCGATTGGAAAAAGCGGGGATGCTTACCTCCAATTTAGAAGGAAACAAAAAAATCTTTCAGGCCAATGTTCAGCACCCTCTTTATGGAGAAGTGCACAGCATTGTTATGAAGTATGTAGGATTAGACCGTATCATACAGCATGTGGTCAAACGTTTAGGAGCAGTTGAAGAAGTGTATTTGACCGGGACTTTTGCGAAAGGATTGGATAGTAGCATCATCGATTTGATCATGGTGGGGGAAATTCGAGTTAGCGCCTTGGCTGACTTAGTTAAGAAGGCTGAGGCCCTCATCAATCGTCGAATCAGGTACATTATTTACAGTCAAGAAGAGTTTAAAAAGAACCAAAAGGAGCTTGCTCAAGATCAAATGTTATTGCTTTGGCAAGCTGATCGATCCTAACAAACACTTATGATCCCTAGCTTAAAGGAATCCCAATCCCCTCCCCACGATATTCCAGAAGAAGTCGCAGATATTGCTGCGGCTCAGGAAGGAAATCTTTATACCATTGAAGCCCCGGGTTACTTTTCTCTCAACCTTAAGGAATTGGTTGAGTATAGAGAGCTATTTTACTTTTTCACCTGGCGCGACATTAAAGTAAAGTACAAGCAAACAGTACTTGGGTTTTTGTGGGCAATTTTGCAGCCTTTCCTTATGATGCTGCTTTTTACGGCCATTTTTGGCAATGCTCTAGGCGTAGAATCTGATGGCATCCCCTACCCTATTTTTGCTTATTCAGGCCTATTGCTTTGGAATATCTTCGCAACGGGTCTCAATACCTCAGCTAATAGTATGGTAACGAACGCGAACTTGATCAAGAAGATCTATTTTCCGCGTTTGATTATACCTATGTCCTCCGTATTGGTGGCTTTGTTTGATTTTTTGATGGCTGTGGTAGTGTATGTTGGACTTCTGATCTATTATCAGTTCGAGGTTGATATCGCCAAGATCTTAATCTTTTTACCGCTGAGTCTTTTGCTCACGACCATTACAACCTTTGGTTTGGGAAGTATCCTAGCGAGTCTCAATGTAAAGTACCGCGACTTTCGATATGTGGTACCTTATCTGATTCAGTTTCTCCTTTTTATCAATCCAGTCATTTATTCTACTTCGATTTTCACGGCCCCATGGGCCAAGTACGTGATTGCCATCAACCCGATGGCAGGAGCGATCAATATGTCTCGCTTTGCCTTTGTAGACAAACCAATTGAATGGGATTTAGTAGCGATTAGTGTTACCTCAGGCTTGGTCTTAATGCTACTTGGAGTTTACATTTTC
>CAZHOC010000091.1:0-10670 GCA_964534295.1 uncultured Bacteroidia bacterium
AGGCGTGTAGGGCAAAATGGTCTCGATAAAGTACTGTTTTACTCCCGCGCGCACCATTTTGTCTATGAGGCGGGGCTGCTTTTTAGCTTCAATAGGAGGAATCATGCCTTCAGCTATCTCATGTACCATTTGTACTGGCAAATATTCAGGACGGCATCTTTTTAATTGATAGCGAGCCACATTGGGCGGATAAAACCGAAAACTATCACCGAGAAAGTAATGTAAACCAATACTAAACTGCCCTCTAGGCAAAGGTACCATTTGGTCCGCAGTCCTCCAGTCTCCATCTGGTACATAGCCAGAGACATGAGTGGTAAAATCGGGAAATTCCAATTCATTGAGATGAAGTGTCATCCGCTTTAATGCCGGTGTAATTAGCTCCTCAACTGAACCCTCATATGGATATACTTGCTTAATAGTGTCTAGCAGTTCATACATCTGTGGATTGGCCAATATTGGAATCAATTGAGAGGCTAATAAACTATCCAAATCCGCAGTCGTCAAACTATCGTTTTTGTCTTGCAGCAGCATGGGCAAAAACTGCTCAATGCCCATCAAATCATAAAAAAATTGACGCTTAGGCTGGAGGTATTGTTCATAGGCAGTAAAAGCCTCTAAGGTGTCATTTTCTTGCAAAGCATGAGCGCATTCCCACATTAAGCTATCCACTCTTTCGACTTCTACACTTAGGATTACGTCCTTAATGTCTTCATCAGGAAGCTCCTCGCAGGAAGCGAGAATAAAGCCTAGCCCCATTATTAGTATGAAGGCCCGAAATATGTATTTTTTATCGTACAGCATCAAATGAGATTATTCTGAATTAGAACACGAAATTAACACAAATATTGTATCTAAAAAACCACAATAATTTCAGGCAGATGTAATATTTTTTTATACATCGCTTGCTTTTGTGGACAGTCGAAATTATAATTGTACTCAAATAGATACATAATAGATGGCCAAAATTTTAATCATAGATGATGAAGAAGTAATCCGCAGCACGCTGCAAGAGATCTTAGAATACGAAGATTATAAGATCGATACAGCTTCTGACGGCAAAGAAGGATTAGATATGCTTCTAGCCAAGGATTATGATTGCATCATTTGCGACATCAAAATGCCAAAAATGAATGGCTTGGAGGTACTCGAAAAGGCGATTGAGCAAAAGCCGAGTTCCACTTTCGTCATGATTTCTGGGCATGGAACCATAGAAACTGCTGTCGAGGCTACTAAAAAAGGAGCCTACGACTTCATTGAGAAGCCACCAGATCTAAACCGCCTACTATTAACGGTGAGAAACGCCATTCAGAAAACCGATTTAGTAGTAGAGACCAAAAAGCTTAAGCGGAAGATCAGTAAAGTTCGTCCGATTATCGGTGAGTCTCCCGTAATGCAAAAAATTCAAGAGACCATTGATCGAGTTGCACCTACCGACGCTAGAGTATTGGTAACAGGCAGCAATGGTACTGGTAAAGAATTGGTTGCGCGCTGGATACACGAAAAATCACCTCGTCATACCGGACCGATCGTAGAAGTAAACTGCGCAGCGATTCCATCAGAATTGATCGAAAGTGAACTTTTTGGCCATGAAAAAGGATCCTTTACTGGCGCTTACAAGCAGCGGATTGGTAAATTTGAGCAAGCCAATGGCGGTACCTTATTCCTTGACGAAATTGGGGATATGAGCCTTTCTGCTCAAGCAAAAGTACTCAGGGCCCTACAAGAAAACCGGATTACACGCATCGGTAGCGATAAGCAAATCTCAGTGGATGTGCGTATCGTATCAGCTACCAATAAAGACCTCCTACAAGAGATTGAGGAAGGTAACTTCCGGGAAGACTTATACCACCGTTTGTCGGTAATCTTGGTTCACGTACCGCATCTAAAAGATCGTAGAGATGATATCCCATCCATTGCTAATGCCTTCCTGAAGGAAATTGGCCAAGATTATGGTATGCCTAATCTGAAGATTACGGATACTGCCATGCGAGAGCTGCAAAAGCTTGAATGGACCGGTAATGTGCGAGAATTACGTAATGTCATCGAACGATTGGCCATTTTGTCAAACGGTGAGATATCCGAGCAGGATGTACTAGATTATGCAGTTCCGCGCAAGCGTAAGGTCGCTACTGCTTCGATCTATGAAGACTTTGACAAATTCCAAAGCTTTAAAGATCACGTAGAGGCTGAGTTTATCAAGAAGAAGCTAGAGTCCAATACTTGGAATATCTCTAAAACTGCAGAGCAATTAGATATCCAAAGGAGTCATTTGTACAATAAAATGGAGAAGTACGGCATTAAGCGTAACGACTAATACGTTTTTTGTCGTCGGCAAAAGCAGCGGTCTACTCCCTTTAGGATGTAGGCCGCTCGATTTTTATTGGGATGCTTGTTTGTTTTTTATAGCTGCTGCGCAGAACGCTCATCT
This sequence comes from uncultured Bacteroidia bacterium, assembly GCA_964534295.1. Taxonomy (GTDB): domain Bacteria; phylum Bacteroidota; class Bacteroidia; order J057; family J057; genus JBCAWW01. The sequence goes on from CAZHOC010000091.1 coordinate 2,429, forward strand.
CTAGGCTGCGGCATGCATGCGCGCAGCTACCGAAAATCATTTCGACAGAGCCCAAAAGGGCGACGAGAAATCTCCTTGGCTACAAGAGTTATTTTCAATAGGCTAGAAAGGAGATTTCTCGTCGGCCCGCTACTCGGGCCTCTATCGTATTGATGATAGGATGGTGAAAGGCGAAGCTATTGCTTAACCTTTTCTCTTGACCAAAAAGATCCCGGATATCCTCCAGTGAGCGGATATCCGGGATGTCAAAATCTCTGTTATTTCAACTCAAATAGTCTTGTTTGCAATGGAAAGCAAGTCAAGATACCTTGAGGGATAATCGTTCTGCGCAGCAGCTAGCAAAAAACCCTGCCTCCTAGAAGCCATCTAAATCATCTGGCCTAGGCCCATCATCCTCTTTAACTTCAGTCTCTGCCTTGGTACGACAAATCAAATCTTCATTCAAACTCTCCGGTATTGGGAATGGATCCTGCGGCAAATTGATCTCACGGTCTTTATAGACTCGCTGCATATATTCAGCCCAAATCGGCAGGGACATATTGGCTCCTTGTCCATATTTGATAGAACTAAAATGCACACGACGGTCTTGGTGGCCAACCCACACTCCTGTAACTAAATCAGGAGTCAAGCCCATGAACCAACCATCAGATTGATTTTGGGTAGTACCAGTCTTTGCGGCAATTTGATTCTTGAATTTGTATTTGTAGCGGAGGCGAACGGCAGTTCCCTGATCTACTACGCCTTGCATGAGGTTGACCACTTTATAGGCGACCTCAGGGTTAATCACTTCCCGCATATCTGGTTGGAACTCTGCGAGAACAGTGCCACTCCTATCTTCGATACGAGTTACGAAGATAGGATTCACCTTAGTGCCCATATTGGCAAAGGCGGAATAGGCTTTGGTCATCTCGAATACCGAAAGATCGGTAGTGCCGAGCGCCAAAGAGTAAACTTCATCCAACTTAGTATCTATACCTGCTTTTTTGGCAAATTCAGCTACGAGCGTAGGATTAACCTCATTGGTGATGAGGCGGGCAGAGACGGAGTTCATCGAGCTTGCAAGCGCCTTCTTGATCGTTACAAAACCGCCTTTGGAGAAGTCAGAGTTATTGGGGCTCCAAACACTCCCATCAGGCATTGGTACAGTAACCGGCTGATTTAGGACCTCATAACAAACGGGATACCCTGCGTCAAGAACAGCACCATAAAGGAACGGCTTAAAGGTAGAGCCGACTTGACGCTTTCCTTGGGCTACGTGATCATATTGGAAGTATTTAAAATCGTTACCTCCCACCCAGGCCTTGACGTGGCCACTGAGCGGATCGATAGAAACCATCCCTACTTCCAGAAAACGCGCATAATATTTGATCGAGTCGAGCGGACTCATTTCTGTTTCCTGATCCTCGCCCCAAGTGAAGACCTTCATCTTACGCTTCTTGCGGAACTCTTCGTCTATTTCACTATCTGATTTACCGGCTTTCTTGGCGTTGATATAGCGTTGAGATTGTTTTTTCAAATCTTCGATCACGCCAGGATTGCGTTTGTATGAACGCTCACCTCTCTTTTCTACCTTGTCAAAAGTCGCTTGCAAATCCTTTAAGTGATCTTGAACGGCCTCTTCAGCATAGGCCTGCATCCGTGAATCTAAAGTAGTGTAAACGCGGAGGCCATCGCGATAAAGGTCATAACCATTTTCTTTACACCACTCATTCATAAACTGGCGGACGTGCTCTCTAAAGTAGGGTGCTAAGCCGCGGATATGTAGTTCTTCCTGCTCTACGAGCGCATCTTCAAGTGGAATAGCTTTGATACTGTCCAAGGCAGCGGGCTCCATATCTAGATAGCCATTGTCTCGCATCAAGTTAAGAACGGTATTACGGCGTTTGAAGGCATTTTCAGGCCGTCTAAAGGGGTTGTAAACCCCTTGCCCTTTGAGCATCCCCACAATCAAAGCAGATTCTTCGAGATTCAGCTCTTTGGCACTTTTATCAAATAGGCGATTGGCTGTAGTCTCAATACCATAAGAATTACCGTAGATATTAACGGTATTGAGATAGGCCGCAATAATTTCTTCCTTCGTAAAACGTCTTTCAAGATAGGCTGAGACCAAGTATTCCTTAGGCTTACGCACATAAAGGCTTTGGTTGCCTACCTCAGCATATAGGTTTCGGGCCAACTGCATGGTGATGGTACTACCTCCACGCACATCGCCCGATTTGATGAGTTCGTAAAAAATCGTGAAGAAAGACATGGGGTCAATGCCGGAGTGGTTGCGGAATCGCACATCCTCAGTAGCAATTAAGGCATCGATCACAAAAGGAGAGATTTCATCGAGGGAAACATTTACCCGGTTTTCTCTCGAATAATACTTCTGTAGCACCTCCCCATCTGAAGAAATTAGTTGGGTAGATTGATCTGATTTAGGGTTCTCAATGATCGCCATCGGTGGCAAATCAAAAGACACATAAAACAGAAAACAGAGGACAAAAATGACCGGGATTATTACTAAGGCCAAGAATATTCGCCTTGGCAGTTTATACTTATCGCTAAACAAGCCTTTTTTCTTACTCTTGGGCGGAACTTCTGGCTCCTCAACAGGAGGTACAGGAGGAGTCGGCGGAGTAGGATTTACAACAGGATTGGAAGGATTATTGGGGGTAGATGACTGAAGACCAGATACTTCATCAAAAGCTTCTTCGATATCTATTCCTTCCTGTTTCGGATCATTCATATGCACAATTTACACAGCTTTGGTACGTAAGGCAACGCCATGTGTTACTTAAAAATAACGAGGGGCGTAAGTTCTAAATTAGAACCTACGCCCCCATATATTACGCTACTACTATTATTTGTATTGTCTCAGAGAGAATTCGTCTACTTCTGCAAGAGGATTCGTTGCGTATCCACAATCCCTGATTGCGTTTGTAGTTTAAGGAAGTAAACCCCATCGCTCAATTGATGTCCCACATTGTTAGTTCCGTCCCAAATGAGGAGGTTGTCCTGTGAGGAGAAGCGTTCTCCGAAGGATAATACCCTAACAGACTGCCCCATACTATTGAGAACCTCCAACTTGACAATATCAGACTTAGGCAGCTTGAACTCAATCACTAGCTCCTCAGCAAAAGGATTGGGATAGGCGCTAAGATTAAGGGGATGCGCGAGTAAGTCTTCATTGGAAAGGGTAACATCAGGCTGGGTAAGCTTGACATCGGTATAGATATGAAACTCTCCAGGTGCGAGGCTAATGCTAGCCGTAGGGTCGCTCACATCAATGCTGTCCCCACTAAAGTAATCATACCAAGTACCGCTATGCTGGAAGTTTGGATTGTCTGATTGCTCTACGATATCAAAGTTACCGATGATTGTAACGTTCATGCCCGGATCATTGAGGTGAATTCTCTTATAGGCGCCACCAACGGATAAGTTGAAATCAGTAGTCTGGAATACTGGATGGCTATTTCGTAGTTCTCCCAATGCTTGGAACACTTTGTTGAGCTTCAACTTGAAAGGGTTTTGTAGGTAGTCCCAACGAATTGGCTTTTCCCCTACTCTACCATTGAAATCAATGCTATAATCGTAACCATATTCACCGAATTGCCAGATCAATTTTGGCCCAGGAATCGGAATGAAGAAGGCAGCAGAGAGCTCTACCCGCTCTAGAGCAGTTACAAGACTCTTAGTGTTATAATCACTGTTGGAGTTACCAAATTGGATGTTTTTGTACATCATCCGCTCCTCATCATGACTTTCCATATAGCCTACCAAGTGAGGAACATTCCAACCCCGATTTTTATGAGAAACACCGGAGAAGTTTGAACCACTTACATAGCCCATAGAGGCCTCCGTATAGTTGTGATTCATATTACCCCAGACAAGCATGCCATATTCGGCTAGCTCTTTTTCCTCATTATTTGCAGCAAAATGTTCAAGGATAAAATATACGCCGGGATCTACTGACCAGAGAGAATCCGCCATGCGCTTAAGCAAAGCAACCCGTCCAGCATCATAACTACTCCAAGCCCCAACATCGCTCCCATAGTTGGTCTGGGTAAAGCCTTTAGATAAGTCCATACGATAACCATCCACGCGGTATTCTTCGACCCAATAACGCAGGATACGATCCACATACTCTTTAGTGGCTTGGCTCTCGTGGTTCATGTCATAGCCCACATTAAATGGGTGCGTGGCATCCGGATTGAACCATGGATTGTCTGGAGTTGGTTTGCCAGCGCCACCATCAAAATAAAGTCTTACGAGAGGAGACTGCCCAAAATGGTGATTAACTACCATATCCATAATCACGGCAATCCCACGAGAGTGACAAGAGTCAACAAAGGCTTTGAAATCATTTTTGGTGCCGTAGTACTTATCCACAGCAAATAGATAAGACGGATTATAGCCCCAGCTACTGTTGCCTTCAAACTCCATGACTGGCATCAGCTCAATCGCATTGATTCCCAGCTTTTGGAGGTAATCAAGAGAATCGATTACAGTCTTATAGTCATGAGCCTCGACGAAGTCTCGAATTAACAATTCGTAGACATAGAGATCGCCTTGATCAGGTCTTGTGTAATTATTGGATTGCCATACATAAGGAGTCTGAGCGGTCTGGAAGACAGAAACGATATCACTGGCTCCGGTTGGATAAGGCTTAAGGTTAGGATAAACACTTGGGGGAATGAAGGAATCATTCCAAGGATCAAGTACTTTATCACAGTAAGGGTCGCCAATTTCAAGTACGCCGTCTACATGATACTGATAGGCATATTCTTCTCCAGGAGTAAGACCATTGATCTGGATCCACCAAAGATTGCCATCAGAACTCTGATTCATGTAATAATCGGCACTTGTCAACCAATCACTAAAATCGCCCACAGCGTAGACAAAATTCTTGCCGGGAGCATAAAGCGCTAGTACTACAGAGGTATCGCTTAAATAATTAATGCCAGCTTCGATTCCAGCCACAGGATCTTGGACATTTACTGGTCCACGTACCGTGAAGCCGATCGAATCCTCCTTTACGGTGGTCCCATTATCTGCAACTAATTTCAGCGTATAGTTGCCAGGGGCACCTGCAGAAAGATTGTAAGAGAGGCTTTTGCCATTGTTTTGGGCGACTTGAGTACCGTTCAGTAATAGAGTGAGGTTAGCCGAGTCCGAAGAAGCGACTTGCACATCTAAAGGATCATTAGGCTCAAGAATGGAATAATCAGTTGGCGTCAAAAAGGCAACATTGAGTGCTCCTGCCTGATAAACTGGATAATAAATATCCGAGCCATCGGCAGAGCGTCCTACTTGCGAACCATCAGCATTTCTAAAGACAAAGGATAGTTCGTTTACTGTTTCCCCTTGGGGAACGCCATAAAATGACCTGATATGTACTCGAATCTCGTGCTTATCACTCCCGATATCTGTCATCAAAGTATTGGGATCAGCAGTCCCCCAATTACCTTGCACATACTTCCAATCACTAGGGCTAGAACTTGTACTGGTGATCAAACCCATGTGGCCATAAACAGGAGTTACTCCCGCTAATTCTCCGTTACCTTCGGTCGCATCAAAGGTGATGGTAACCGTGTCCTCTACAGTAGGGAAAATAGGGTCGACAGAAACGACTTGGGAGTAAACAAATAGGGAAGAGAACAATCCCCAACTCAAAACAAAAAGTGATTTGAAAGGCGTACGCATATGAGTAGTTTTTTCCTCAATAAGGTATCTAAAACGCATATAGTCGCGTCAATATATGAAGTGGTACAAATTTTTAGGGGCTTAATCCCGAAGATGATAGGTAGCTAAGGCGTCTACAGGTTGTAAAATGGCTTTTCCAGACTCAAGTCCTAATTGATTGCAAGCTTCGGCAAAGACACCTTGATAGTAAAATCCCACCGAACCAATGGTGTCAATTGATAGATCAGCACCTTTTAGCAGGGGGAGTACACTTGCTTGCAGTAAAAAAATAAAGCGTGCCCTCATCAAATCTCGCACTGCTTTAATTTCCAGAAGCTCCTGATAATAGGGTGCTAATTGAGAGAGACGTAAGTGCGGTCTTGGCGACTGGTAGACAACTCGCATAAACTCCTCTGGAGACATTCCTTCTTTTTCTTCCAAGAAGATTCGTACTTCAGCAGGGAGACGGTTTTCCAAGATTCCTTTTAGCAAATGCTTGCCTAGGTCTGCCCCGGAACCTTCATCGCCAAGTAAATAGCCTAAGCCGCCATGGCGAGCCATGATTTGTCCTTCCTGATGCCGAGCCACATTAGAACCTGTGCCTAGAATAGCGACGACGCCTTCATTTCTCAGGGTACTCCGAGCCGCTCCGGTCAAATCATCTAATACATGAATATCCGCCTTGGGAAAGGCGTACTGCAAACAGTCTTTTAGATCATCTTTCCTAGATTCTGTGCCGGTTCCTGTGCTGTAAAACCAAATCTCGGGTACTCTTTTCCAATTGTTTGCTTTAGCAACCTGTTTCAGTTCTTTCTTTAGTTGTTCTATTCCTGTTGTGCTGGGATTAAAACCTTGGGTCCGAACCCACTGCTTCACTTTTCCCTCCGCGCAAAAGCGCCATTCTGTTTTGGTAGAGCCACTATCAGCTACTAGCATTTTTGAGTTTTAGTTGAAAATCAGCGATTACATTCATATACGCTAAATAGGCATCGTAGGCTGTGGGAAAAGGTCGAAAATAATCGTGTACCGCTCCGTCGGGACCTTCTTTAGTGTCCATATAGTAAAAGTGATCAGAAGCTTGTAAAAGGGACCAAGTATTGATAAGTTCCTGATTTCCAGTACCCAGAACAACACTTTCTAGTTCATAAACCTTATGGAGGGCTTCTTTTTGTAATTCGTTATCACGCCAAGCAGAAAGATCACGAGCCTGATCGGCCCAAGAGATATAGTCTTGCGAGCTATAAACTTCTTTAGCACTGAGGTTTTGAATAATTTCCGTTGGCAGTTTAAAGCTCCAACTCTTATCCCTCATAATCGCTTTAGGAAGAGCCTCTAAAAATTCGAAGATACCCGTATCTGCCTTCTTGTGTTCACCGAAGGTTTCGTAATCCATAAACAAATTGACCACATCTCCCTTTTCTTGGTGAAGCTTGGCTGCAAAATCTAATGGGCTAAGGGTACTATCCTCAGCTTCATTTTCAAAGCGAAAAGCTATATCATCCGCTAATTCCGCATTTCTCAACAGTAGACTCATATTAAGCAAGTCGGGAGGTCTATGCAGATAATTTGGGCTAGAACCTTTAAGCAAACTAGGGATTCCTTCTACACAAACCCCTCGAAAACCCATCTGGCGGATGAAATATGCCAGTTGGTTATTATACACTAACTCCGTATTGCGGAATACCAGTGGATCTTGACGAAAATGCTGCCAGACTTTTTCCTTATGCAATATCACTTGCCTGAAAAACTCCTCCCGACTGTAGACAAAAGCTAATGAGTGATTATGAGTTTCCGCTAAGAACTCTACACAACCCGTCTCTGCTAGTTTTTCAAAGCTGCGCAGTACGTCTGGCCTCATGCTCTCGAGCTGGTCCAAAAGCGTTCCACTAATGGAAAAAGCCACCTTAAACTTATCCCCATATTCTTTGATAAGCTTGAGGAGTAACTTATTAGTCGGCAAATAGGAGCGATCTGCTACTTGATGCAGAATTTGCCGATTCATGCGTTTGTCAAAGTATGACAAGCCTCGCCCGATGTCTAGCGCTGAATAATTGCTCAGACGATGGGGCTGATGGAGCTGGAAATATAGACAAACCGAAGGCATAAGATTCTTAGATGATAAGTGTTATGGCGTATGATGGCACGAGACTTATAGACGATCTCGGTAGGCGGTAACGATTTTCATGGCGGCTTTTTCCCAATCCAAACCTTGAAGGTTTTGCTTTTGTCTTTTCACTATCGCTCGACCAAGGGTCGGATAACGCAAAAGAGAAAGCAAATAATGGGTCATTTCGCGTAAGTTTTCAGGATCTATACTGATCGCCGCAGGCAGGACTTCTTGTACTCCTGATCGATTAGAAATCACACAAGGCACTCCCATTTGAGCAGCCTCCAAAGCTACCAAACCAAAAGGCTCAGACATTGAGGGCATAATAAACACATCCGCCATGGCCAGCATCCTTTGCTTTTCAGAGGCAGAAAGAAAGCCCATGCTATGAAAGCGATCTCCAATCCTTGCCTTGGCAGCTAAACGCATGAGTTGCTCTCGCTGATCCCCTTGGCCTGCCATCATAAA